>JBDTNU010000346.1:0-4587 GCA_039933535.1 Caldimonas sp.
TCGCCATGGCCCCAGTTGCGCCAGCTCACGTAGGCCGCGAGACGCACCGCCCAAAGCACGAGCAGCGCGACCATGACGATGAAGCGCGCGTCGCCGGTCGGTCTCAGCACCCAGGCGTAGGCGACGACGGGCACGGCGATGACGAACGACCAGACGCGATCGACCAGACTCACGTCACGCTGCACGAGGCTGGCGACCCAGGTCAGCGTGGCCAGCCCGACCGCCGCGGCAAGCCCGAGCAGCGCCGCCTCGACGAAGGGCGTCATGCCTGCGTCGCCGCGGAAGCGAGACCGGCCTGGCGCGACTCGAACAGGTAGTGCGAGACGCGCCAACACTCGCCGCCTTCATGGGCGAACAACTCGGCGCACGAAAGGAAGAAGAGGCGCCAGCGCATCCACCAGGTGGCCGCCTGTGCGGCGCCGTAGACCGACTCGAACAAGGGCCAGAGCGCGATGCGGTTCGCGTCCATGTTGGCGAGCCAGGCCTCCGACGTCTTTGCATAGTGGCGGCCGTTCCAGCGCCAGCGCTCGACCAGCTTCAGCTCGTCCTGGAAGCGCAGCGCGAGGTCGTCGCTCGGCATCATGCCGCCGGAAAAGAAGTGGCGGCTCATCCAGTCGCTGGCGTCGCGATCGACGAAGGCGTAGGGCGTCGAGCGGTGCACGAACACGTGCATGAAGAAGCGCCCGCCGGGAACGAGCCAGCCGGCAACGCGGCGAAACGCCTCGGGCCAGTTGCGCAGGTGCTCGAACATCTCGACCGAGACGACGCGATCGAAGCGCTCATCGCTCGAGAAGCGATTGAAGTCGGCGGTGATCACGCGCAGGTTCGACAGGCCGCGCCGCGCCGCCTCGGCCTCGATGAACACGCGCTGCGAGTGCGAGTTGGAAAGCGCCGTCACCTGGCTGGCCGGATAGCGCTCGGCCATCCACAGCGAGAGCGAGCCCCAGCCGCAGCCGAGCTCGAGAATGCGCTGGCCGTCGCCGATGCCGGCGCGCCGGCAGGTGGTGGCCAGCGCCGAGGCTTCCGCATCGCCGAGCGACTGCGTGCCGGGGCTCCATTCGCAGCAGCTGTACTTGCGGTGCGGGCCGAGCACGCGCGCGAAGAACTCGGCCGGCACCTCGTAGTGCTGCTCGTTGGCCTTGTCGGTCATCAGCGCGACTTCGGACGTCGCCAGCGACGCGATGAATTCCTCGGTGGTTCGCGCCGAAGCTTCCGCGTCGCCATCGCCGATTTCGGCCAACCGTTCCTTGAGCAGGCGGCGAATGCCGAGACGCACGACGCGGTCCGGGACGAGCCCCTGTTCGACCCAGTTCAGGGCCAGATTGCTGCCGCGCGACGCCATGCCCCATGCTCCTTCAATTCCACCGGTTCTCTCGCTTACGCACGAAAGGCGTCCGCGGATGCTGGCCGATAATCAGGATCGATTCTTGCCCCAATCCCGCCGTGCTGCAGCGTATCGCCCCCCTCCGGATCACTGCCTACACGACGACGACGGCCGCCGGTAACGGCAAGGCCGCATTGCTTGCAGCAATGAAGGCGGGCGTGAGCGCCCTGCGTCCGAACGACTTCGGAGCCAGCCCGCTGGCGACCTGGATCGGCCGCGTGGCCGATGTCGAGTCCTCTGCGCTGCCCAAGCCGCTCGCCAGCTGGGACTGTCGCAACAACCGTCTCGCCTGGCTCGGCCTGGTCGCCGACGGCTTCATCGACGTCGCGCACGCCGCGCGCGAGCGCTACGGGCCGGCGCGAGTCGCGCTCGTGCTCGGCACCTCGACCTCGAGCATCGGCGCCACCGAAGACGCCTATCGCAGCCTCGACGTCGAAGGTCGATTCCCCGCCGACAACCGCAACCCGCAGGTCCATACGCCGCATTCGCTGGCCAGGTTCGTGCAGGAGGGACTTGCGCTCGAAGGCCCCTGCGTCACCGTCTCGACCGCGTGCTCTTCGAGCGCCAAGGTGTTTGCCGCGGCCGAACGGATGATCCGTCTCGGCCTGGTCGACGCGGCGATCGTCGGCGGCGTCGACACCTTGTGCGGCAGCGTGCTGTTCGGCTTCAACGCCTTGCAGCTCGTCTCACCCGGTCCGTGCCGCCCGTTCGACGCGGAGCGCGACGGCATCAGCATCGGCGAGGCCGCCGGCTTCGCGTTGCTCGAACGAATCGACAGCCGTACCGATGGCACGCTGCATTGCCTGCTGGGCTACGGCGAATCGAGCGACGCGCACCACATGTCGACGCCGCACCCCGAAGGCCTGGGCGCCGAGCGCGCCCTCGACGATGCGCTGGCGCGCGCCGGTGTCGACGCGGCCGAGATCGACTACGTCAACCTGCACGGCACGGCCAGTGCGAAGAACGACGAGGTCGAGGCTGCGCTGGTGGCGCGCCGCTTTCCTGCGCGCACCCATGCCAGCTCGACCAAGGGATGGACCGGCCACACGCTCGGCGCGGCCGGCATCGTCGAAGCGGCAGTCAGCCTCCTGGCACTCGAGACCGGCTTCATGCCGGGCACCGTCAACACACGGCAGCTCGATGCCGTTTGCGGTCCGCAGATACGCATGGCATCGGCCCAAGGCAAGGTTCGCCTCGCGCTCAGCAATTCGTTCGGCTTCGGCGGCAATAACTGCGCCTTGCTGTTCGGCCGCGAGGCACGGACGTGAGCCTGCTTCGCTTCTGCATCGAAAGCGTCGCCTTCTGGGCGCCGACGCTGCCTGGCTGGCCGATCGCACGGGCCGCGTTTCGCGGCGAAGGCGGGCCGGTCGAGCCGCCCGCCAGGCGCCCGGCGCCGGAGATCCTCGCGCCCGCCGAGCGTCGACGCGCGCCCGACAGCGTCGCCCTCGCGCTCGAGGTCGCGGCGGCCGCGGTGCGCGAGTCCGGCCGCGACGCGGCGACGCTGCCATCGGTCTTCACTTCGGCGCACGGCGACCTGGCCGTCAACGACTACATGTGCTCGACGCTGGCGACGCAGCCGACCCTGATCTCGCCGACGCGCTTTCACAACTCGGTGCACAACGCCGCGGCCGGCTACTGGACCATCGGCACCGGCTGCATGGCGGCCAGCAGCGCGCTGACCGCGTTCGACGCGAGCTTTGCCGCCGGCCTGCTCGAAGCGGCCACGCAATGCGTGGCCGACGATCGCGCCGTGCTGCTCGTGGCCTACGACGTGCAGGCGGTCGGCGCGCTCGCCTCGGTGACGCAAAGCGACGGCCTGCTCGCCGCTGCATTCGTCATCGCGCCCGCGGCCGGCGCGACGGGCCAGGCCTGCTTCGAGGCAACGCTCGCATCCGGACGCGCTGCCGCGACGCCCTTGCGTTCCGATGCGGCACGCGCGCTGTCTGGCAACGGGATGGCCGATGTCCTGCCCTTTCTGGAAATGTTGGCGCTGGGCCCGACCGTGCGACTCGACCTGCCACTCTCGCGCTCGCTGACGCTTCGCCTTTCTGCACCATGAAAACGAGACACGACGTCGTCATCGCGGGCGGCGGCCTGGCCGGCATGACACTGGCGCTGCAGTTGAAGCAGCGCTTCGCCGATCTCGACATCCTCGTGCTCGAGCGCAGGACCCATCCGGTGCCTGAGGCGGCACACAAGGTCGGTGAATCGTCGGTCGAGATCGGCGCCAACTACTTCAGCAAGGTGCTCGGCCTGACCCGGCACCTCGAAGAACGCCAGCTGAAGAAGTTCGGCTTTCGCTTCTTCTCGTCGGAGGGCCGGCGCGACATCGACGCCGTGACCGAGATCGGCGCAAGCCGCTTCCTGGCCGTGCCGAGCTACCAGATCGATCGCGGCATCTTCGAGAACTTTCTCGGCGAGGAAGCGATGCGTCACGGCATCACGCTCGTCTGCGGCGCGATGGTCCGCGCCATCGAGCTCGGCGAGTCGCGCGCGCTACATCACGTCGCCTACGACGTTGCCGGCGAAGCCCGCGAAGCCGAATCGCCCTGGCTCGTCGATGCCTGCGGCCGTGCCGGGCTGATCAAGAAAAAGCTCGGCCTGGCCGAGCCGAACGCGCACGACGCCAACGCGGTCTGGTTTCGCATGAAGGACCGGATCACGATCGACGACTGGTCGAGCGACCCGGCCTGGCGCGAGCAATGCGAGCCGCAGGCGCGCTGGCAGTCGACCAATCACTTGGTCGGCGCCGGCTACTGGGTCTGGCTGATCCCGCTCTCGTCGGGCTCGCACTCGGTGGGCATCGTCGCCGACGCGAAGCTGCATCCGCTCGAGACGATGAACACGTTCGACAAGGCGATGGACTGGCTCGAGAAATACCAGCCGAGCGTCTTCGACGCGCTCGACGGCAAGCGCAGCGAGCTGATGGACTTCGCGTTCTTTCGCAACTTCTCCTACGGCTGCAAGCAGGTGTTCTCGGGCCAGCGCTGGGCGCTCACCGGCGAGGCCGGCCTCTTTCTCGATCCTTTCTATTCGCCGGGCAGCGACTTCATCGGCATCGCCAACACCTACATCACCGAGCTCGTCGCGCGCGACCGCGCCGGCAAGCCGCTCGACGCGCATGCACGGATCTACGACCAGATCTATCACTCCTTCTACGAAAGCACGCTGGCGCTCTACACCGACCAGTACGCCATCTTCGG
>JBDTNU010000347.1:0-4584 GCA_039933535.1 Caldimonas sp.
GCGAACCTGAGCGCGCGCGACGCTCCTGACATCAGCGCGGCCGGGAGCTGGCGAGCGCACGTCGCCGACGGCCTCGGCGCCGGCGACGCGGTCTGAGCCCGCCCGACAGACTCCAGTCACTGCGCGCCATCCCCGGCTGCCCGCGCACCCAGCTGCGGTGTCCCAAAAATACCAAAAGGGGTAAATGTCGGGTCGACGGCCAGTAGATTCGTCGGGGTTAGAACGCGCGGTGCCGATGCCTGAGGACCTGGTCGTGACTTCACGTCACGAGATCACCAACCCGGCATCAAGACAGGCATCCATCCCTCTAGCCAATGCCGCGAGTAAGTGCAGGTGCGATGTCCAGCAGGGTGGGCCTGCGCGACTCCGCAACGAGCGTGTCAGCGAACGATCCCGCTACAAGGAGACGACACCAGGTCTGTGCCACGTCGGCGCAGCCTCCGCGCGTGCCCGCAGGCCGTTGATCCGCCAACTTACCGAAAGGACATGATCATGACCCTGACAGACACCCAGGCCATCCAAACACTCACCCGCCGCCGCGACACCCAGCTGACCTCCGCGATCACTGCCGCCGTTCTGCTGGTCGTCGTCAGCTTCCTGCACCTGGCTGATCAGAACTTTCTCGCCTTCGACAAGAGGCCCGCTTACCTGCTCGCCGGATACGTGATGCTGGAGATTGTCGCCCCGCTCGTCGCGCTCAGCCTGCGGCGTCCAACAACCGGGGGGTGGCTGCTCGCCCTGGGCTGCGCGGCCGGCCCGCTCACCGGCTACCTGCTCACTCGAACAGTCGGTCTGCCCGGCGCCACCACCGACATTGGCAACTGGGGCGAGCCCCTCGGCGTGGCTTCGGTGATCGTCGAGTCGACGCTGCTACTGATCGCGTTGGTGGAGCTGCTTCGGCTACGCTCGATCGCCTTGCACGCCTGACCAGCGACTCGGTGGTATGAGAACCGTCTCACCACGATCTCCGCCACTGCAGATGCGCACCCAAGCCAAGCACGATCGCCAACACGATCGCCGGATCGAGCAACCACGCTTCAACCAGCAGATGACCGAACCAGCAGCGCTCCGGGTCGTGCGCCGGGTCGTCCGGAACAGGGCCGGCGGATGAAGGCGTCCATGGAGGAACGTCGCAGCGTCACGCATTTGGGGTAGACGGTGATCGTCGAAGTGGGCCAAGGTGATCATTTCGCGGTTCACCGCGACAGGTATGTCTCATGCAACATCGCCCTGCCGCGGGAGGAGTTCGGTTGCCCAGCTCGCCTGCTCAGGTCGAGATCTCGGTGCTGCGGCCGGATGACCTTCTCAACCTTGAGATCGTTGCGGTCAACCTTCGCCTCGATGCGACCGACGGGGAGAGTCCTGTTCTGGTTGTTGATGATCCCGCGCAGCCGGCGTTGGTCGTCGTGGGGTTCCCGGCTCAGACGATCTTCGAAGAGGCCTTCTTCGATTCGTCGGCACCGAGCCCGACGACCCCCGAGCAGAACCCTTCGCCGGTACCGCCTCACAAGCAACCCCCACCGGATCCGAATCCCAACAACGGCCCGAAGACACCCTCGAATCCGGGCTCTGTGCAGTTCCGCCTCGGCGGCGAGTCTCGGCTGGTGTTCACGGTGCCGGCGGATGCACGGATCCCTTACACGATCGCCGGACTGCTCGACTGGTCGAGGTTCCAGCTTGTCGTCTCGCCGATCGCGGATGTACCGAATGGCGTGACGCCGAACACGAGTCTGCCGATCAGGGAGCCCGAGGCCACCGAGACGACGCTGCAGCTGCCGTTCCGCCTCCACCTGTCACCGACACACCACGCGGCATGGCAACACGACTCGAATCTCGTCAATCACGCCGGACGTGTCGAGCTCTGGCACACCCGGCTCGCGACTCGCGACGCGAACGGCGAGGCTCAGCAGCTGAGTGCCGACAACCAGATCGGCCTGCGCGCGATCTGGTCGCCGGACTACAAGCCAGGTGGCCCGGTTCCGTCTCCAGGCACCTCGGGCTTGTCGCCGTTGCCGACGATCGCGCCGATGGACATCGCCGACCGGCATCAGATCGTCGTGCTGACTGCCGCGTTTGACGGGTACGCGGTGAGCTCGTACCGGCGATTCGTGCCGACGCCGATCGAGGCGACCATGCTGATGCTGTCGCCCCTCGGCGGCTGGTTTCGTTCGGCCGGGGTCTGGGATCCACCGACCAAGATCCTTCCACGTATCAGATACGTACCGATCGGTGTCGATCGCATCCTGAAAGGCCGCGAACTTGAGGTCGCAGTAGTCCGTCCTGGCGTGGATCAGGCCGGGATCGATCACGCTGAAGTCGAAGACCCCGAGGTTGATGTCCGGCCCGGTGTTGGCGTCCGGCGAGACGTCGCGCCAGCTGTCGGTCCGGACGTTGACGCTGCGGCAGCGCCCGCGGCCCGAAGCCCGCTCGGGATCGACGCTCGCAGGGTGTTCCTTGATCCGGAGCGGATCGCGCTCAACACCTACGACCTCGACCCGCACGGCAGGCTCGACCTCTCGCAGTGGACGCACACTGCGGCCCAGGGCCGCGATCACTACGTGCGGCTGGTCTACGAGGGCAGGCTGAAGGACGTCGGCCACCGCGCTGCTTTGGTGAAGGTCACGGAGCGGCGCTTCGAAGAGTCACCCAGTGGCGCGCCTGTCGCGTACCTGCGCCAGTACATGTACGTCGTCGTGAAGGAACCGGAGAAGTACTACCCAGATGAGGGATTGGCCGACGACGGACGGGGCATGCCACTGCGCCGTGTCCGGCTGACCACCCTCGTGACGCCCCACATCGAGTACCCGTACGAGAAGGAGCCCTACGACGGGCACCCTGCCGTGACGGATCGGTCGTTCTGGGTCATGGTCAACAAGCAGGACTTCCTCTTCCACGGTTACGCCGAAGACGTTGCGGGCAACCGCATCGACTTCCAGAAGCCGTTGATCTTCGTGCCGAGCAGTGAGACCGACTTCGCCTCCATCGATGCTGCGATCAGGTCCAACCGGACCCGGATCAGCGCATCGATCCCGGGGCAGAAGGTGACCTTCGCGCAGCGACTGCCAGACGGCGACCCTGCCGCGGGTAAGGACAACACAAGCCTCGTGACGGAGGTGATCTATCTCGAGAACGAGGGTCCGCTCGGCGAGGCGTTCTTCAAGCCGCGTATCTTCGCGGCCGACGTCCACCTGCCAGCAGTAGAGGCTTTGACGGGATCGACGGCAGTGACGTCGATTCGGCTCACGGCGGACTACCTGGCCAAAGGCTTCGGCGACCCGGCAAACAAGACCGGCACGTTCGCCGAGATCGTCTCGCACAACGCAGACGCGTCCGGCGACCTGTCCACGGCGGTACTGAGTTCGACGTTCAGCGCTGCACGGGCCGGCGGCTTCTCGACGCCGAGCCTGGATATCGTGTGCCTCACCCGCGGTGCGGGCCCGCTCGGCGGAAACGTAGCAGACGCCATGTCGAACACGTTCAACCCGAAGCAGGTGTTCAAGCCCGGCATGGCAACGCTGTTCGGCGCGTTCGACCTCGCCGATCTGTTGCCCGGCGGTGGCAGCGTCGAGGACCACGCGCCCAAGATGCAGGTGCACCGCCAAGGCACGAACGTCATCACCGATCTCGACTGGCAGTCACCGATCAACGACGTGTTCTCAGCCGGCATCATCGACTTCGTTCCGCGCGGCAACCCGACCGCGCTCAAGGTGCACGCCGTCATCACCAAGGACCTCGCCGGTGGCGCGGGAACCCTTGCCCTGGACGGCGCCCTGAACGACTTCTCGATCGTCCTCCTCGCCTCGCTGGAGATCAAGTTCACGGCGTTCACCTTCGCCTCGCGGACGGGCAGCAAAGCGGACGTCAACGTCCACCTCGACGACAACTCGCCGATCATGTTCGAAGGCGACCTGTCGTTCGTGGAAGGCCTGCGCAAGGTCATCCCGCCGGGGGTGTTCGGCGATGGCGTGAGCATCGACCTGATCCAGAACCCGCTCGGGGTCAAGGCCGGTCTGAGCCTCGGACTGCCACCGGCGACCGTGGGGGTCTTCGCGCTGAAGAACATCGCGTTCTCGGCCGGTCTGACGATCCCGTTCCTGGACGGCAAGCCGGTTGTCGAGTTCGGTTTCGCCAGTCGGGACGAGCCCTTCCTGCTCGCAGTGATGATCCTGGGCGGCGGCGGGTTCTTCCACCTCGAGCTCGACACCGACGGCATGCGACTGCTCGAGGCGGCCTTCGAGTTCGGCGCCGTCGCGGCCCTGGACATCGGCGTAGCCAGCGGTGAGGTGCACATCATGGCCGGCATCTACTTCAAGATGGAGAAGAAGCAGCTCGGACCACCCCACGGCGAGCAGATGGTGTCCTCGCTCAGTGGCTACCTGCGCTGCGGCGGTTCCCTGTGCGTGCTCGGTATCGTGCGGGTGTCGGTGGAGTTCTACCTCTGCTTCACCTACTTCCTCGAGCCGCAGAAAGCCAAAGGCCGGGCCACCCTGACTGTCGAGATCTCGATCGCCTGCTTCAGCAAGTCGATCGAGCTGACCGTCGAGCGATCCTTCGGGGGCAAGGGCGGGGACCCGACGTTCGCGC
>JBDTNU010000348.1:0-4583 GCA_039933535.1 Caldimonas sp.
CGTCGATCAAGCGCATCGACGCCGAGACCGCGCTGCCGGTGCAGATCATCACGCGAGAGCAGATCCAGAAGAGCGGCGCCACTTCGGTCGAGCAGCTGATGCAGACGATCCCTTCGCTGGCGAGCTCGGGTTCGATGACGACAAGCACGGCGGCGGGCGCGACCACCGGCGGCATCTCGTCGATCTCGCTGCACGGCCTCAGCTCGCTGCGCACGCTGGTGCTGCTGAACGGCCGGCGCATCTCGCCCTACGGCATCGGCTTCACCGGCGACGCGGTCTCGGTCGACGTGAACAGCATTCCGCTCGCCGCGCTCGACCGCGTCGAGGTGCTGAAGGACGGCGCCTCGGCGATCTACGGCTCGGACGCGATCGCCGGCGTCGTCAACTTTATCCTGCGCCAGGACTTCAAGGGACTCGAAGTCACCGGCGAAGGCGGCGGCACGACGCAGGGCGGCGCCGCCTTCAAGCGGGCAAGCGCCATCTTCGGCTTCGGCAATCTCGCGACCGATCGCTACAACCTGATGGCGACGGCGAGCTACCAGAAGGAAGATCCGCTGTTCGGCCGTGACCGCAAGTTCGCGAACACGGCGATCAACGACATCAACGACACCTCGTCGGGCAACACCTTCCCAGCCAACATCTCGGCGGTCGACGGTTCGTTCTCGGGCAATCCGACCGCTCCCACCTGTCCGGGTCCTTACGCGGTGTTCGATCCGGGCGTCACGAGCAGCGCCTGCCGCTTCGACCCGGCGCCGCTGGTCAGCCTGGTGCCGGCGTCGGAGCGCGTCAGCCTGTTCGGCTCGGCGCGCTTCCAGCTCACCGACAACCTGCAGGCCTTCGTCGAGGCTTCGTACAACCGCAACAAGACGCGCACCGTGATCCAGCCAGTGCCGATCTCCGACCAGTTCAACATCCCGTCGAACAACGCGCTCTTCAACGTCGCGCCGTACAACGGCAAGTCGACCATCATCCTGCAGCCGTCGAGCCCGTTCTATCCGACCGCCTACGTGCAGGGCATCACCGGCGGAGCGACGCCCGACCTGCTGGTGCGCTACCGCGGCCAGACCGGCAACCGCGACCTCACCGACACCGCGCAGGCGCCGCGTGTCGTCGCCGGCCTGAAGGGCGCGGTCGCCGGCTGGGACGTCGACGCTGCGGCGCTCTACAGCGAGAACAAGCTCACCGAACACGACAACAACGGCTGGCCGCAGCTGACCAGGATCCTGCCGCTGCTGAACAGCGGCACGGTGAATTTCTTCGGCCCGAACACGCCGGATGTCCAGGCGCAGCTGGACGCGACCAACTTCAACCAGGACGCGTTCAAGATCAAGACCTCGATCACCAGCCTCGGCGCAAGCGCCTCGCGCGACGTCTTCACGCTGCCGGCCGGTCCGGTCGGCTTCGCCGCCGGCACGGAAGGACGCAAGGAGAAGTACGACTTCATGAGCAGCCCCGAGATCGCGCAAGGCGACATCTCGGGCTACGGCGGCAACCTGGCCAGCGTGGCGAAGACGCGCAACGTCGGCGCGGTGTTCGCAGAGGTCAATGTGCCGGTGCTGAAGGGCCTGGAGGTCGACGTCGCGGTGCGCTACGACCACTACCAGGGCGTGGGCGCCTCGACGACGCCCAAGGCAAGCCTGCGCTGGCAGCCGACGCGCGAGATCCTGCTGCGCGGTTCGTTCGGCCAGGGCTTTCGGGCACCTAGCCTGCAGGATCTGTTCGCGCCGATCACGACCGGCGTCAGCGGGCAGGGCCTGAGCGATCCGCTGCGCTGCCCGACGACCATGGACGGCGTGCGCGACTGCGGCACCCAGTTTCCGACCACGAACGGCGGCAAAACGACGCTCAATCCCGAGAAGTCGAACAACCTGACGCTCGGCGCCGTGCTCGAGCCGTTCAGCTCGCTCTCGCTCAACGTCGACTACTTCCGCATCCTGGTCAAGAACACGATCGTCAATGGCGTCGGCCCTCCGACGATCCTGAGCGACCCGGTCAAGTACGCTGCCTACATCACGCGCGGCGCGGCCGACCCGGCGTTCCCGACCTTGCCCGGACCGATCATCGCGATCGATTCGACCAACCTCAACCTCGGCAACACCAAGGTCTCGGGCTTCGACTTCGAGGCGAAGTGGCGCGTCCCTGCCGACGACCTCGGCCGCTTCACGGTCGGCTTCGCGGCGACCTACTTCAATCGCTTCGATGCGTCGCTGCCCGACGGCAGCTACGCCGGCGGCGTAGACATCACCAATGCGGCGACCAGCGGCGTCGTGCCGCGGCTGCGCTCGTACACGTCGATCGACTGGACCCGCGGCCCGTGGAACGTGAATCTCGCGCAGACCTTCCAGAAGGGCTACAACGACGCGCCCGGCGCTTCCAACGGCGACCTGCGCCGCGTCAGCTCGTTTGCCATCTACGACCTGCAGACCACCTACACCGGCTGGAAGTCATGGCGGCTGACGCTGGGTGCGCGCAACCTCTTCGATCGCGATCCGCCCTACTCGAACGCCGGCGGCCAGAGCCAGTTCCAGAGCGGCTACGACAACCAGTACGGTGACCCGCGCGGCCGTTTCATCTATGGGCGCGTGACCTACTCGTTGCAGTGACGCCGTGCTGCCGCTCTGCCTCATCATCAGTCACGACCCGCACCTGATCGCTTCGATCGAGCGCGAGGTCGAGGGTTGCGGCCTCAAGCCCTACCAGGTGCGAAGCTTCAGCCTCGCGCTCGGCCTGATCGCGCAGTGGCGCTTCGATGCGGTGCTGGTCGACGCCGATGGGTTCGGCGAAGGGCTCGCGCACACCTTGCCCGAGCTGCGCGACCGCGCACGCGCGCCGATCCTGATGCTGTCGAGCGGCGCCGACGAAGAGCGGCAGATCGCCGGACTCGAGTCGGGCGCCACCGACTTCATCGCCATGCCCGCGTCGCCGCGCCTGATCGTCGCCAAGCTGCGCCGCCTGATCGAGCGGGCCGGCGACAGCGATGACGATGCGCGATCCGAGGTCGTGCTCGGCCCGTTGCGTCTGGACCCGCGTCGTGCCGCGGCGAGCTTCGGCGACGCGCCGCTGGCGCTCGCGGCGGGCGAGTTCGAGCTGCTGCTGTTGCTGGCCTCGCGGCCCGGCGAGTTCGTGCATCGGGCCGCGATCGCGCGCACCTTGCGCCGCACCGGCGCGGGCGACGGCCGGCGCAGCGCCGACATGCACGTGTGCCGGATTCGCCGCAAGCTCCGCGACGTCGGCGCGATCGGCCTCAGCCTGGAGACGATCTACGGCCGAGGCTACTCACTCTGCCTGGCCGCACCTTCCGCCCCCGCCCGCAGCCGAAGCAGCGTCGACGCGGGCGCGGTGGTATGTGGCGTCGAATGACATGGTCCAGCTCTCGCCGCCGTCGCGCGAGATCTCGATTCGTTGACTGACCGAGCCGTTCGCGGCCGGTCGCAGCGTGGTCCGGTCGAGGATGCGCCGGCCGTCGGGCAGCGCGATCTCGCCCTGGAAGCGCGTGCCGCCGTCGGCCGAGCGGGCAATCAGGTGCTTCTCCTTGAGCCCACCCGGTCGAAGCGCCTGGTCGGTGACCCAGACCTGCCTCCACTGCTTCTCGCTTGGGGAATAGTAGAAAAGGCTTTCGCCGCGCGAGCCGTCGCTCCCCGTCCACGATTCGGTGATCGCGCAGCCATCGAGAATGCGCACGACGCGATCGCGGCCGGCGCGCTGGCCGCCGACGCAGACTTCCCAGTCGCCGACCCAGAAGTCGAGCTGCGCGAGCGCTGCTTCGTCCGAACAGGCGAGCGGCTGGTTGGCGGCGGTTGCGGCGTTAGCGGCGAGCGACGACAGCGCGATCACTGCAGCCGCTGCGATGCGTTGCGCGCCCATCGCTGGAGCGCTCACTGCCGGCGCACGTACTTGCCGTCGAACAGCACCGTCCAGGTCTTGCCGCCGTCGGCCGACGATTCCCAGAACTGGCGCACGCTGCCGTCGTCGTTCGGCGTCCAGGTGATGCGTTGATGCGCGTCGCCCGCTTGCGAGCCGAGCACCATCCGCTTGTCGACGAGGTTGCCGGCAATCACGAGCAAGGCGCCGCTGCTGTCGACCCAGGTCTGATGCCAGCGCTTGTCGGTGCTGTCGTAGATGTTGAGGCTCTTGCCGGTGAAGCCGCCGCGGCCGCTCCAGTTCTCGAGCAGCGCGCAACCGCCGCTGATCGGCTCGATGCGGTTCTCGCCGGCCTTCTGGCCGTTCGGCTGGAAGACGTCCCAGGTGCCGATCCAGAAATCGAACTGGCGGTACTCGACCGTTTGACAGGCCGGTGGCGGTGCCGAGGGCGCCGGAGGCGTCTGCGCGCTGGCGATGACGGCAGGAAATGCGATCAGCGTCGCCGCGAGGCGGACGCTCGCGCGGCGCTTCGCGCCGGGAGAAGAAGGCTGGGTCATGAGTGCAACGGGCTTCGCGTAAACGCGCAAGCCTAGACGGCGAGAGGCCGCCTGCCTGTGCAGAAATTGCGCAATCTGCGCCGCCGGTGGCGACGCTCAGGCCGGGCGAGTAGCCGCGAGGGCGCGGCGCAGGCTGGAGCGGCTGCCGAAGCCGGTCAGCATCGC
>JBDTNU010000349.1:0-4580 GCA_039933535.1 Caldimonas sp.
CTGCCGATCCGGCGCAGGACAGCCTCGACCTGCTGCGCCATCACGACGCCAGGCAAGCCTTCTTCGTCGACGACGTGACGGCACGTTGGCTCAGCGAGCGCATTGCCGAGGCGGCCGCCATCACCGCGCCGTCCAACGGCGCGGCAGCCGGTCGTTGGCAGCGTGTCGTCGACGCGCTCGGGCTCGATCCGGCCGCCTGCTTCGTGCTCGCCTGTGCGCTGGCGGCGCGCGCCGATGCGTCCTTCGGTGCGGTCGCTGCGAGCCTGCTGAACGACGCGAACAAATCCTTCCCGACGCTGGCGTTGGCGCAGCGCCTCTGGGACGACCCGCTCGCCGTGCTGCCCTGCGCCGACCCGGCGCATCCGCTCTTTCGGAGCGGCCTGATCGCGCCACCGACAGCACGCGACGGTGGCGACTGGAACGCTCCACTGCAGATGCCGGCCGTGGTGGCGATGGCTCTGCTCTCCGACCCGAAGGCGAGTGCCTTGCCGGCCGTGTTGCGCGCGCTGCCGGCCGCGGCAAGGCACGACGTGCGCCACGCCGGCGAAGCGCAGGCGGCCGTGCCGGCGCTCGCGCACTGGTTGCGCGCCACGCCGGTGACAGCGATGCAGATCGTCCCGGTGCAAGGACCGCGTGGCGGCGACGTCGCGGGCACCGTGGCCTCGGTCGCTGCCGCTGCCGGCACGACGGTCTTCGCCCTCGATGCCGACATCCTGCCGCAGCACCCGGCGCTGGCCGGCATCGCCACGGCGGCGTGGCTGCATGGCGCGGAAATTCTCGCGCCCGAGTCGTGGATCGACGCCGCCGCGGGCCACGCCCACGGCAGTGACGAGCTCGTCGGCCTGGCGGCGATTCCGGTGCGCTGGTACGTGCCGGTGGAAGAGGGCGCCGCACCGCGGCATTGGCCGGGCGCGCTGGTCGCGCCGGCGTGCGTGGTGCCGTCCTTGTCGATGACCGAGCGCTCGAGGCGGCTGGCGACGGCGGCGGCGGCCGCCGTGCCGGCGCGCGAGCGCAAGGGTGCGAAGGTCCGCGCTGCCGAGGCCGCGCGACGCTTCCGGGTCCAGGAGCGCTCGCTGGTACGGATCGAGCGTGCGCTGGAGGAGAGCCGCGGCGCTGGCTCGCGCGCCGACCTGTTCGAGCTGGCTCGCGCGGAGGCGGCGACCGACATGGCGCAGCTCGCCGCGCCGGTCGAGCCGCGCTTCGAGTTGAAGCAACTCGTCCTGCCGCCGCGCGAGACGCGGTCGCTGCAGGCCATCGTCACGGCCATGCGGACCCTCGGCCGCGTCCACTACGAATGGGGCGCTGCGAAGGTGTGGAACGAAGGCGGGCTGGCGGTCATGTTCTGCGGCCCGCCCGGTACGGGCAAGACGATGGCGGCCGAGGCGCTGGCGCACGAGCTGGCATTGCCGATGTATCGCATCGACCTCTCGCAGGTCGTCAACAAGTACATCGGCGAGACCGAGAAGAACCTGCGCCGCATCTTCGACGCCGCCGAGGTGGCCGATTGCCTGCTCTTCTTCGACGAGGCCGATGCCCTGTTCGGCAAGCGCACCGAGGTGAAGGACGCGCACGACCGCTTCGCCAACATCGAGATCAGCTACCTGCTCGAGCGCATGGAGCGCTTCAAGGGCCTGGCCGTGCTCGCGACGAATCGACGCAAGGATGTCGACGACGCGTTCATGCGGCGCCTGCGCTATGTCATCGAGTTTCCGGTGCCGGGCGTCGCCGAGCGGGCGCGCATCTGGCGCCAGGTCTTCCCCGCGGCGGTCGACACCGGTGGCGTCGACGTCGAGTTCCTGGCTCGCCGCTTCGAGGTGGCCGGCGGGGCGATCCGCTCGGCTGCCTTCAACGCCTGCCTGCAGGCGGCAGCGCACGGCGGCAAGCCGGCGGTGGCGATGACCGACGTCGTCATGGCGGTGAAGAGCGAGCTCGAGAAGGGCGGCCGCGAGGTCGCCGGCGAGCAGTTCGGCGCCTACGCCCATTTGCTGGAGGGAGCGGCATGAGCGGCGGCCTGCGCATCGATCACATCGAGGTCGAGCTCGAGGAGTTGAGCGCCGCCCGAGCCGAGATCGTCGCGGCCGCGATCTCCGGCGCGCTGGCCGGGCAACTGGCCGCGTGGCCTTTGCAGCTGACGAGCCCCAGGCAGCAGCCGCAGGGCGACGATGCGTCGGCCGGAGAAAGGCCGGACGTGGACGCGATCGCGGCAGAGATCGCGGCGCGCATCCTCCAGACGCTGGCCGTCGAGCGCGAGCGCAACAGCGAGGAGGCGGGATGGCCCTGATTCCGATGCGCGGCGCGTTGATCGAGTACAGCGGCCAGTTCCTCGGCCCGATCCCGAACATCGTCATCTTCCAGTTCAACCCGGAGACGCTGAGCCGCAACATCACCATCCCGCAGGCCGCCGCCGCGAACAACAGTGCCGCCAACCGGCCCAAGCGCGAGGTCTCGACCACCGAGGCGCCGGCGGTCGAGAGCTTCACCATCACGGCGCAGTTCTCGGCGGCCGACGACCTCGGAACCGGCGGCGCGGTCGGTGTCGTGCCGCGCCTCTTCGGCGTCGGCCCGCAGATCGCCGCGCTGGAGAAGATGGTCTATCCGGTGACGACGCAGGGCGGCCTGATCGGCGCCGCGATCGACGCCATCGGCAGCGCCTTGAGCAGCAGCGCGGGCGTCGCGGCGACACGGGCGGTGCCACCGCAAAGAGTGCCGCGCCTGCTCTTCATCTGGGGGCCGTCGCGCGTCCTGCCGGTACGCATCACGTCGATGTCCATCAACGAGAAGCAGTACGACATGCTGCTCAATCCGATCGAAGCCGAAGTGCAGATCGGCCTCTCGGTGGTGTCCACGCCTTCGCCATCCGACGCGATCGCGGTAGGTGCCTGGGGCTACTCGCAAATGATCAAGGACACCCAGGCCACGCTCAACCTGGCCAAGGTGATCGAGTTCGCGGTCGACCTGATCCCGCTCTGAACGACGCACCGGGACCCGCCACATGTTCCTGAAGAACTCACGCTATGCGGCGCATCCGACCGTGACCTCGCGGGGGCCGCGCTCCGACGGCTCGATCACCGTCGTCAAGCTGCGCCCGCTGCCCGACACGCCGGGCGATCCGACGGCGGTGCTCGCGCACGACCAGCTCGATGCGATGAGCGAGAGGCTCTACACCGGCGACGCAACGCGCTACTGGCACATCGCCGATGCCAGCAGCGAGCTCGAGGCGGCCGAGCTCACGCGAACGACCGGTCGCGTCATCGACGTGCCTTCGAGCTAAGCCCGAGCCGAAACGACCACTATGCCCGCCGCCGAGTTCCGCCTCTTCGTCGACAACGTCGCTGCCAGCGCCGAGCAGCTGGCGTCGTTCTCGCGCATCCGCGTCGAGCAGGCGGTCGGCATGGCGGCGGCTGCCGAATTGCAGCTGTCGCTGGTCCCGGACGACGACGGCGTGTGGAGCGGCTTCGACGAGCCGTCGGCGCAGCCGTTCACGCGCGTGCGGATCGAGATCAAGATCGACGACGCCGACTTCATCGCCTTGCTCGACGGCCCGGTCGTCGGCCAGCGCTTCGAGCTCGACGCGCAGCCCGACTCGAGCCGCCTCGTCGTCATCGCCCACGACGACAGCGTGCTGCTCGACCGGGACGAGAAGGTCGCGGTGTTCGAGAACGTCGCGCTTGCAACGCTCGTCAAGAACCTGATCGAGGAGCCCGGCACGCTCACGTCGCGCGTGGCGCCTGGATTGCCCGATGCCGCGTCTGCCGTCGATCGCTTCGTGGTCCAGCGCGGCACCAACATGCAGACGCTGCGCACGCTGGCCAAACGCTTCGGCATGTTCGTCTACGTCGAGCCGGGCGACACGCCGGGTCAATCGGTCGGCATCTTCGAGGCGGCCGCAGCCAAGGACGAGGGCCTGCCCGGCATCGTCCTGCTCGGTGCCGATCGCAACATCGCCACCTTCAGCGCCGAGTTCGACGCGCTGCGGCCGCAGACGGCGAAGGCCGGCATGGTGCAGGCGATCGACAAGCAACAGCTCACGGGCAGCGCTGCGACGGCCAGCGAGGCGGCGCTCGGCGACGAGGCGGCGCACGCCATCGTGGCCGCCGCGGCAACCCTGCTCAGCCAGACGCGCGAAGAGCAGAGCGATCTCGACGCCGCCACGGCGGCGGTCGTCGATGTCTCCTCGTGGGCCTTCTCCGCCCGCGGCGAGGTCGACAGCGACCTCTACGCCGGCGTGCTGCGCCCCTATCGCAAGCTCACCGTCACCGGCGTCGGGCCGCAGCTCTCGGGCGACTACATGGTGTCGCGCGTGCTGCACGAGATCGACGACAGCGGCTATCGGCAGAGCTTTTCGCTGTCGCGCAACGCGCGCTCCTCCGGCGACGCGGGCGGCGGCTCGCCGCTCTCGGGAGTCTTCTGATGAACGACGGCGGCATCGAGCGTCTGGTGATCGAGCTCGCGGCGCAGACGCGCACGCGCTTCTACGGCAAGTACCGCGGCGTCGTGCAGGACGTGGACGATCCCGAAGGCCTGGCGCGCATCCGTGCCAACGTGCCCGAGGTGCTCGACACCGAAGTGTCGCCCTGGGC
>JBDTNU010000350.1:0-4546 GCA_039933535.1 Caldimonas sp.
ACGAAGGCGCGCGAGCGCTCGATGAAGTCCTGCCGGTTGAAGAGCGTCGCCTTGACCTGGTTGCAAGGCGGGCACCACTTGGCGCCCCAGTAGACGAAGACCGGCTTGGTCTCGGCGCGGGCGATGGCGAAGGCGGCATCGACATCGGCGTCGCTCGCGGCCTGCTTCCAGGCGATGCCGGTGTCGGCGTGATCGGGGACTGCGGCCACTGTGATCGCGGCGGGCGTTGTCACTGCGACCAGCGGCTTCGCGCCGCCCTCGACACGCGTTTCACCACCCTTCGAGCACGCCGCGAGCGTGACGGCCACAACCACCGCAACGGCAATCGAAGGACTGGGTTTCATCGCTACTCCGAAGCAGACGCGATCATGGCGCAATCAATCGACCGGCGCCGGCGCCTCGCGCACCGGATCTCGCGGCGAAGAGCCGAACTGGGCCAGCGCGACGCCGGCCAGCGTGAGCGCGGCGCCGGCGATCTTGACTGCGGTGTACTGCTCGCCCGTCGCCGCCCAGGCGACGAGGCCGGCCACTGGCGGCATCAGGTACATCAGCGGTGCGGTGCGGGCGACGCCGCGCACGGCGTTGATCCAGCCCCATGCCAGCCAGCCGAGAAAGGCAGAGATGAGCACGGCGTAGAAGGTGCCGGCCCAGGTCGCCCAGCCGACGTCGCCCCAGGCCACGGCCAGTCCCGCGGGCAGGCTGAGCAGCACGACCGGGCCGCTGCCGAACAGCACGGCGTAGGTCATCACCGTCACGCCGCCGAGCCGTTCGATCAGCGGCTTGGCGGCCACGGTGTAGTAGGAGAAAAACGATGCCGCCACCAGCAGCACGAGGTCGCCGCCTCCAGCGCGCCAGTGGCCACCGAACAGCTTGTCGGACATGAAGGCCAGCACGCCGAGACAGGCCACCGCCACGCCGCCGACCTGCCCGCGCGTCAGTTGCTCGAGGCCGTGCCAGTGCAGGATGAACAAGGTGAAGATCGGGCCGCAGGCCAGGATCAGCGAGCTCGAGAACGCGGTGGACCAGTAGATGCCGTACGTGACAAGGCCGACATGGAGCAGGTGGCCGATCAGGCCGAGCCGGAGCAGCGCGAACGCGTCGGCGCGCGAGAGACGCGGCCAGCGCCGGCCGTAGCGCCAGCAAAGCAGGGCGGTCGCGGCGGCCGGCATGATCAGGTAGCGAACGAACAGAAAGCCGCCGGGTGACAGCGCCTGGAAGACGGCCTTTTGCACCGTGAAGTTCGCGCCCCAGACGACGATCAACGCCAGCGCGACCCAGAGCGCATGGCGGGCCCGGCGGGCCTGGCGCGCAACGGCATCGTCGATCGAATCGGCAGGAACAGCGGCGGCCGAAGGCATCGTCAGGCCGCCGATGCGTCGCCGAGCGCGCCCTGGGCTTCGTCGAAGCGCCAGCCCTCCACCGGCGTGGCACGAGCCAGCGCCATCCACACGAGAAAACTCATCCGCACCGGCAGCTTCGGCGCCGGACGGGCGACCTCGAGGCGGACGTCGTCGGCGACCAGCACGCCGCACTCGGACGGGATCTCGTCGGGCTCGGCGATGCCGCTCCGGATCGCGTACCAGCACTCGCCGCCCAGCTGAAGATAGGCCTCGCGCTTGCTGGCCCGGCGCAGGTCGGCCAGCAGATCGGAGCGGTGCACCTTCACTTCGTGGACGATCGGTTCGAGGTAGGCCTCGACAGTCGTGTGGCGGACCGAGAACACGTCGGGCATCGCGATCTGCCATTGCTCGCCGACCCTGGCCCGCACCGCCAGGCCGCGCCAGGCCAGGCGTCCGGCACGCGTCATCTCGCGGGCGACGCGTTCGACCAGCAACTCGTGCGCATCGCGTTTGCCCCGGTTCTTGGCCAGTGTCTCGGCAAGCACGACGATGCCGGCATCGCTGACCCGCAGCAACTCGTGGCCGAGCGGGCCGCGCTCGCGAACCAGCAGACCCGCGGCGACCAGCTCGATCTCGACGCTGTCCTGGCACGGCCATCCGGCGGAGCGGTAGACATCGCGCAAGCGGCGCCGATGAATGACGCCGATCGCGAGCGGGGAACCGCCAGGAAAAGAAGAACCGTCGAGCATGGGCAAGGGAGATCTGAACCACGCACCTTACCAAGGTTTGCCCCGACCGGCCGACGCCGAAGTTAGGATTCGGTCGCCGACTTCACCCACGGAACCCCACGCCATGCCTGCTCGACCCACGAACCGTCCGCGTCGCGCCTTCGCACTCGCCGTCGTTGCCCTGCTCGCCGCCGCCGGGCAGTCGCTGGCCGCCGATCCGAAGGTGCTCAACATCTACAACTGGTCCGACTACATCGCCGAAGACACGATCAAGAACTTCGAGAAAGAGACCGGCATCAAGGTCAACTACGACAACTACGACACCAACGAGGTGCTGCACGCCAAGCTGGTCGCCGGCCAAACCGGCTATGACATCGTCGTACCCGGCGCGCATTTCGCGAAGACGCAGATCGAAGGCGGTCTGCTGCAGAAGCTCGACCGCGCCAAGCTCACGAACTGGGGCAACCTCGATCCGGCCTTGCTCAAGCAACTGGCCAACGTCGACCCCGGCAACCAGTACCTGGTCGACTGGCTGTGGGGCTACGTCACGGTCGGCATCAACGCAACGAAGGTCAAGGCTGCGCTGGGAGATCTGCCGATGCCCGACAACGCATGGAGCCTGATCTTCGATCCGAAGTACGCGGCCAGACTGAAGGGCTGCGGCGTCAACTTCCTCGACTCGGCCTCCGAGGTGTTGCCGGTGGCGATGCTCTATGTCGGCAAGCCCGCCTACAGCACCAATGCCGCCGACTACGATGCGGCGGCCAAGATGCTGCAAACGGTGCGGCCCTTCGTCACGCGCTTTTCTTCGTCGGGCTACATCAACGACCTGGCCGGCGGGACCTTGTGCGCCGTGATGGGTTACTCCGGCGACATCAACATCGCCCGCGCCCGCGCGCTCGAAGCCAACCCGAAGCAGCCGGCCGCGATCGAAGCGCTGGTTCCCAAGGGCGGCGCGACCTTGTTCTTCGATTCGATGGCGATCCCCAAGGACGCGAAGAACGTCGCCAACGCGCATCTGTTCATCAACTACATCCTGCGGCCCGAGGTCGCGGCGGCGCTGACGAACAAGGTCTTCTACGCCAATCCGAATGCCGCCTCGCTCAAGTTCGTGAAGAAGGACGTGGCCTCGAACCCGACGATCTTCCTGTCCGCGGCCGACAAGGCGCGGATGACGCCGCCTGACGCCGTGCCACAGGCGATCCGCCGGGTGCAGACGCGCATCTTCACGAACTTCAAGGCCGGCAAGTAGCCAGCCGGCCGAGTCTCTCGACTACTGTTCGGCGACCTTCACGCCTTTCCAGAAGGCGACCCGATCCTTGATCTCCTTGGCCGCTTCCTTGGGCTCGGGGTAATACCAGACGGCGTTCTGATTGAGGTCGCCGTCGACCATCAAGCTGTAGTAGTGGGCTTCGCCCTTCCACGGGCACATCGAGCGGTGATTGCTGAAGGTCACGTACTCGCGCTTCAGGCTGGCCTCGGGAAAGTAGTGATTGCCCTCGACCACGACGGTGTCGTCGCTTTCGGCCAGGGTTGCGCCGTTCCAGGTCGCTTTCATTCGCAGGATCCTTTCATGCCGCGTCGATCGACGCAGCGTCGGCACGATCGTAGCGACGCTAGCGTGACATTGCGTCGACCAGGGTCCAGCTGGTCTGCGCGTCGTCGTTCCTGCTGCCGAGCAGGAGGCAGGGTCGTTCGCGCACGGCCCGCGGCCGCCGGCCGGTCGCCAGCGTCCCCAGCAAGGCAATCGGGTCGTGCCGGAAGCGAACGCTTTGTGGCGGTGGCGCATCGATGCGCGCCCGCTCCAGCTCGAGCGTGGCACGCTCATAGGCCAGCACTTCGGCGAGGTAGACCGAGCGGATCTGTCGCCACTCGAGAAAGGCGCAGAACTCGAGCGCTTCGGGCAGGAATGAAAAGCTGGCGGGCGGGCACGTTTGCCAGAAGCGCGCCACTTCCCGCGCCAGGCGCGCCGGCGTCAGGGCCGCGCAGGTGAGCGGCAGCAGCGCACGCAGCTTGCCGAGGCGAAAGCCCTTGTGCAGGGTGCGGTTCATGTCGAGGCCGCGGTCCCTGGCAATCGCGACGAGCCGCGACGCCTCGAGCGGGGTCAATCCGCCAGGCAGGGCGGCAGCGACATCGGTACGCACGGCATCGCGAAATTCGGGCTCGACGATCAGTCGCGCCATCGCCGTCTGAAAGGCTCGCGCCGTCATGCGGTCTCCGCAACGGCCACACGCGCAAGGCGTATGTGCCGGGTGGCCTGTGCCCAGAGCGCGCGCAGGCGCCGCAGGTCGCGGGTCACGCGTTCGTTGCCGACGCTGTCGAACCACGAACCGAACAGCTCGAAGGTGACGCCGCCGATGTTCGGGCAGCGCGGCAGCGTCCATTCGAGCAGCGACCAGACCGCGTCGGGAATCGTGTCGGAATGGGCGTCGAGATAGAAGCCGTCGAGTTCCATGCCGCCGGCGACGTGGATCTCGC
>JBDTNU010000351.1:0-4543 GCA_039933535.1 Caldimonas sp.
CCGCAGCTTGACGCGCGGACTCCTCTCGCTCTGCCTCCAATCGCGCGGCCTCGATCCGTGCTGCCTCCAACTGCTCCGGGCTCGAGGCGCTGGGTGCCGCCGCGACGACGGCGGGCGCTACCGGTGGTGGAGGTGGCACGACCACCGCCGCATCGTCGGGTCGCTCGAGAGCGATCACCGAGGGCTCGGGAATCGACGCGGGCGCCACGTCACTGGGCACATCGGTGCGCAAGGGCGTTCCGGCATCGGCCGGGCCGGCCGCGAGATCGTGCGGTGGCTCGGCCTCTGCCGTCCGATCAGCCTTAGGCGCGATCGCGTCTGCCGTCTGCCGCAGCGGCTTCGAGGTGGACGCGGATGGCATGTCGCGCCGCACAGCGGGACCAGGCGGCTTGCTCGGCGCCGACGGCAATGGCGCCGCGATCGGCGGCGCCGCCGGAGCGGCCGCGACCGGCGGTGGGACGAGCACGACACGCAGCTCGGGCGCCTCGGCCCGTCGGTCTTGCCAGGGAAAGGCGAAGCCCGGAAGCCCGAGCTCCTGTCCGTTGAAGCTCAGGCTCAACAGGAGCGCGTGAGCGAGAAGGGAAAGGAACAGCGCAAGAGCCATGCGCCTGCGTTCACTGCGCAGGAGACGACTCCAACGCCGACTGCGGCCCGTGGCCCAGGGAGATTGCATTGCTCCCGAGCCAGTCGGGGGTGAACTCTCCACCAGTCGGTACCTTACAGAGTCGGCGATTGCGCGAGTACCTCGATCCTATCGAGACGCTTCCCGCACCGACAATGGCCCTCTCGAAGAATCCGATGCGATGGAGCGCGCGACATGAAGCAGGTGACGATCGTCGGCCTTTCCGGCAGCCTTCGCCAAGGCTCGTTCAACACCGCCCTGCTTCGGGCCGCGGGCGAGCTGATGCCTTCAGGAGCGGAATTGCGCATCGCGACGATTCGCGGCATCCCGTTGTACGACGGCGACGTCGAAGCGACAGAAGGTCTTCCCGAGGTCGTCGTCGCGTTGAAGGACGCGATTGCCGCCGCGGATGGCTTGCTGCTCGTCACCCCCGAGTACAACAACGCGATGCCCGGCGTCACGAAGAACGCGATCGACTGGCTGACGCGCCCCGCCACCGACATCGCGCGCGTGTTCGGCGGCCAGCCGGTCGCGCTGATCGGCGCTTCACCGGGATCGTTCGGAACCATCCTCTCGCAAAACGCATGGCTTCCCGTGTTCCGCACGCTCGGGGCGCGGCTCTGGACGGAAGGACGGCTGATGGTGTCTCGCGCGCACACCGTGTTCGCCGCCGACGGCTCCCTCACCGACGCGAAGGTTCGCGAGTCGCTGCGGATCTTTCTCGAGGGCTATGTCCGCTTCGTCGAAGCGGAGGCGCGCGACACTGGCGTTCCATGATGAGAGCCGGAGCGAACGAATTTCCCCGCCGACTTCGGAACACACTGCGATGAAACCCTCTCTCAAATACCGCATCGTCCTCACCCTCAACGCCTTGTCGCTGCTTGGCTTCGGCATTGCCTTCCTGGTGTCGCCCAGGGCGATGACGGGCGACTTCGGCATCACGCTGAACGGCACCGATGCCGTCGCCGACGTTTGCGCGGTCTACGGCGGCTTCGAGATCGGCCTGGCCTTGTTCCTGTTGTGGACCGTCAGGAACACTGCGTGGCTCAAGGCCGGTCTGATGGCCGCAACCTTGTCGCTCTGCGGGTTCATGTGCGGGCGCATCTTCGGCATCGTCAGCGAGGGCCATCCGACCAGCGCAACCTTTCGCCTGCTGGCGGTCGATGTCGCCGGCGCGCTCTTGAACTCGGTCTTCCTGTTTCTCTTCTTGCGCGCCGAGAAGCGTGCTGCCGGGACTTCGCGCTGAGCTCAACGATCGGCAGCCGACTGCAGCACACGGGCTGCGCCGTCAAATCTCAGTTCACGACCTCAGCGCCGCGCCTTCCACTCTGCAGCCGGCCGCCGGACTCGCTGCCGCCGGCCAGCGCCCGGTAGAGGCTCGAGCGGCTTCCGAAGCCGCTGCGCTCCGCAATCAGCTCGAGGTCGGTGCATCCCGCCTCGACCATCTGCCGGGCCGCAGCCGCTCGGCATTTCACCAGATAGGCGTGCGGCGTCACGCCGTGCAGCAAGGCGAAGTAGCGCACGAAGTGAAACGGCGACATGCAGGCCACCTGGGCCAGCGTCTCCAGCGGCAGCGGCTGCTCGTAGTGCGACTCGATGTGGTCGGCGGCCAGGCGCAGCCTTCTGCCCAGCTCGGCGCGCGTCGAGGCCTTGGCGGCAGGCAGGCGAAGCGTGCTGTCCATCACCGCGCGCTCGGAGCGCAGGAGGTCGCCGACGAGCAACACGGCCTGCTCGTCGAGCCACGACTGGCTCCGCTCGCCCGCCATCACGCTCTCGTAGATGTAGCGCATGCGCGGCGAGACGTGGCTGTCCAGTCCGCGCAGGTGCGGTGAAAACGACGCGGCCGCCGTGGCGTCGGCAGATTGCGCCATGCACTTCTCGACGCCGAGTCGTCGCGCCGATGCGATCTCGTCGGCGAGGCCGCGGCGAATGAAGATGGAAAAGGACGTCGCCGGACGCTCGCTGCTCAACGTGCTGCCGTATTCGTCGCCTTCGTTCAAGACCAGGTAGCTTCCCTCGCGAACGTGAATGTCGCGTCGGCGCAGCCGATAGACCTCGCGCCCGCCCCAGGCCATCTTGATCGACAGCGGATGCATCACGGTGGGGTATTCGGCGAACCGCGTCAGGCCGCAAAGAACGGTGTTCTCGTTGCCCCATCGCGCGACGTAGTCCCTTCGAAACGCGGCGTTGCCGGGCGTCTCGGGCCGCGGCGGCAGGTCGGGAAGCTCGGTCAGGATCATGCGAGGTCGGCGTGGCGCGGTGAGGAGATGGTGACGCTTGTCACGGGCCTTTTTCTATCACGGCTGGGCGGGACGACGGGTGCCTCGCGAAAATTCGCAAGATCTGGCACGCGCGTGAACCCGAGGGCGTCGCAATTCGCAAGAAGTGCAGCGCCCGCGCCGCTAGTCTGAGTGCCATCTGATCCTCCGGCCTTCGAACGTGTTGCCACTTTGTCTCATCGTCAGTGCCGACCTTTGCCACGTGTCCGCGTTGCAGGCGGGCCTCAAGAGCCACGGGCTCAAGCTCTATGGCGCCCGCGACCTCGATTCGGCGCGGTCGATCCTCGCGCAGTGGCGATTCGACGCCGTGCTCTGCGATGCCGACGCGAGCGGCGACGCGGGCGTCGACGCGACAGTCGGGTCGCTGTGGCGGGAGCAGCGCGCGCCGATCGTCGTTCTCGCTTCGCCAGGCAACGAAGAAGGATCGATCGTTTCTCTTGCGGCCGGCGCGACGGAGCTGATCGCCAGGACGGCGTCGCCGCACCTGATCGCCCTCAAGTTGCAGCGCCTCATGGACCTTGCATCAGGCTCGAGCGATCCCGAGCCCTCTTCGGTATCGCTCGGCGAATTGAGGCTCGACCCGCGGCGAGAGGAGGCGGTCTTCCGGGATCGGACATTGCCGCTCACCGGGGGCGAGTTCGAATTGCTGCTGTTGCTGGCCGCCCGGTCCAATGGCTTCGTCCACCGCGACACCATCATGCGCACGCTCGGACGCGCCACGTCCGGTGAGTCGCGACGCAGCGCCGACATGCACGTTTGCAGGATCCGGCGAAAGCTCAGGGAAGCCGGCGCTTCATCGCTGGCACTGGAGACGGTCTACGGCCACGGCTACGCACTGCGGCTGCGCGGTTCGCCGCAAACGGCGCCTTGACCGCTGTTCGACCGCTCGACATACTTTCCAGAACGACGAGCCATGAGACTCGCGCCTCCTGGAGACAAGGATGAAGAACAAAACGGTCGTCCTGGCCGGGGCGTTGATGTCGGTGGTGTGGTTGATGCCGCACGCCCTCGCCCAAGTCCCCTGCGTCACCCAGAACATGGCTGTCCCGCCCGGCGCCAACGCGACCGACAAGGGAGTGCCGTTCTTCATCGACACCTCGGGCCTCGACTTCAAGACCCAGCCTCCCACGCGCGATCCGGGTAACCCCAACTACCCACGCGCCACCGAGCTGGCCGACGGCACGCTGCCGCCGGCCGGCGCCGAGGGCAACTTCATCATCGGCCCGACGCATGCACCCGCGCCGGAGACGATCGCCAGGGAAGGCGTTCCGCGAGGCAGCACCACCTCGTTCGCCATGTCGTCGAGAGAGAGCACGATCTACAACCCCGGCCTGATCCGCGACGACGTGGCGGGCTGCGGCAACAGCTCGATCATGATCACGACGACGGTGCCGGGCGACAAGTCGAACATGATCGTCGCCACCAGCCATCCCGGCACCTGGACGCGCACGATCGACGTCTACGTCCCGCCGAACTATGTGCGCGGCGCGGCGGCGCCGTTCATCGTCATCGGCGACGGCGGCTCGAGCGCGTGGAAGGACCTGAACAACGTCCTCGACAACCTGATCCAGCAGCGCCGTGTCCCGCCGATGATCGCGATCCAGATCGGCAACGGCGGGCAGGACGCCCAGGGCGCCCAGCG
>JBDTNU010000352.1:0-4527 GCA_039933535.1 Caldimonas sp.
ACGGCAACCTGCAGTTCCACTCGCGCGACGAGTACCGCTATCACGAGGCGCTGGTCCATCCGGCACTGTCGGCTGCCGGCAATCCGCGGCGCGTGCTGGTGCTCGGCGGCGGCGACGGCATGGCGGTGCGCGAGATCCTGAAATATCCGAGTGTCAGCAAGGTGACGCTGGTCGAGCTCGACCCGCACATGACGCAACTGTTCTCGACCATGCCGCTGCTGCGCGGCCTGAACGCCGACTCGCTGCGCTCGCCGCGCGTCGACATCGTCAACGCCGACGCGTTCAACTGGCTCGAGCAGCACGACGAGATGTTCGACGCCATCGTCGTCGACTTTCCCGACCCGACCAATTTCTCGATCGGAAAGCTCTACACCCGAACCTTCTACGAGCTCATCGATCGCCATTTGTCGGCAAGCGGCTACGCCGTGATCCAGACCACCTCGCCGCTGATCGCGCGAAAGAGCTTCTGGACCGTCGTGACGACGCTCGAAGCGGCCGGGTTGACGACAGCGCCGTACCACGCGCACGTGCCGAGCTTCGGCGAATGGGGCTTCATCATCGCCAGCCGGCGCCCGTTCAAGGCACCGGCCGCGCTGCCTTCGGGACTGCGTTTTCTCGATGTCGCGGGACTGCCTGCGCTGTTCGAGTTTCCGCCCGACATGGCGCGCGTTCCCACCGAGGTCAATCGCCTGTCGAACCAGGTGCTGGTGCAGACCTTCGAAGACGAGTGGGGCAAGGTGCAGCGATGAATCGCGTCCCGACCGGTCCGACCCGGCGCAGCGTTCTCGGTGCGTCCTTGTCGCTGATCGCGCCGCTTGCCGGCTGTTCGCGCGACGCCGAAGCGAGCTACGACGGCGGCTGGGTCGGCGCGGCCCACGAGCGCGGTCACCTGCTTCGTGACGCGCCGCGGGCCGCGAAGTCGGGCGCCGCGCCCGAGCCGTCGGTGACACGCCGCGCCGGCGCGCTCGTCGTCGGCGCCGGCGTCGCCGGGCTCGCCGCGGCACGCGCGCTCATGAAGGCGGGCGTCGACGACGTTCGCGTGCTCGAGCTCGAAGATTCCGCAGGCGGCAACAGCCGCGGCCATCGCATCGCCGGCATGCGCTGCCCGCTCGGCGCGCACTACCTGCCGGTTCCCGGCGACAGCGCCATCGAGGTGATCGACCTGCTCGAAGAGCTCGGCGTGAGGAAGACCGAGTATGGCCGACCGGTCTACGACGAGCGCATGCTTTGCCACAGCCCGCAGGAGCGCCTCTTCATCGCCGGGGGATGGCGCGAGGGCCTGCTGCCGCCGCTCGAGGCCCTGCCCGGCGAAGAGCGTGCAACGACGCTGGCCGACTACCGCGCATTCAGTGCCGCCGTGGCGGACGCGGGCGACGACGATGCGTTCGCCATCCCCACGGCGCGTTCGCGCTGGAGCACGGCGCTCGACGCGCTCGACGCGACGACGTTTGCCGCCTGGCTCGATGCGCGCGGGCTGCGCGCGCCGGCCTTGCGCTGGTACCTCGACTACTGCTGCCGCGACGACTACGGCGCGGGCGCGGCACAGGTTTCGGCGTGGGCAGGATTGCACTACTTCGCGAGCCGGCACGGCTTTCGCGCGCCGGGTGGCGACGTTGCCCAGAACGCCGATGGCGGCGACGGCATCCTCACCTGGCCCGAAGGCAACGCCTGGCTCGCCGAGCGTCTTGCGGCACCCCTCGGCGATCGCTTGCAGCCGGGCCGCGTCGTGCTGCGCGTGCGCGAAGGCCGCGACGAAGTGAGTGTCGATACATGGAACGCCGCCATGATGCAGGGCGAGCGCTGGATCGCACCGCGTGTCGTGCTCGCGACGCCTCTCTTCATCTCGGTGCGCCTGCTCGAATCGCCTACACCGGCCTTACTCGACGCGGCCAAGGTCATGCGCTACGCACCCTGGCTGGTCGCCAACCTGCACCTCGACGCGGCGCTCGACGACCGTCCAGGCGCGCCGCCCTCGTGGGACAACGTGCCCTATGGCGCCATCGGCCTCGGCTACGTCGACGCCATGCACCAGAGCACGCTGCCGTTCGCCGGGCCGACGGTGCTCACCGTGTATCGCGAACTCGGCGGCAACAGCGTGGCCGAGCTCGCGTCGAACCGTTCGCTGTTGTTGAACGAAGACTGGCGCAAGTGGGCCGGTCGGATCGTCGCAAGCCTGACCATGCTGCATCCCGATCTTCCCGCCAAGCTGCGTCGCGCCGACCTCATGCGCTACGGCCACGCGATGAGCGTTCCCGCGCCCGGCGTGCGCAGCAGCGCCGCCTTGCAGGCGCTGGCCTTGCCGCAAAGGCGCGTTCATTTCGCGCACGCCGACCTGTCGGCGTACTCGGTGTTCGAGGAAGCACTGTTCCACGGTACCCGGGCGGGCCGCGCGGCGGCAGCCGCTTAGCTGTGCATTCATCATCGCTTCCTGTTCCCGCGGCCGAGGGCGATAGCATGACCGGTCCGCCACCGTCGAACGAGCAGCACACGTCCCCATGAACCGTCGCCTCGATCCGGCCGCCACGCGCAAGCTCGACCGCAACGCCTTCTTCATCCTGCTCGGCCTGCTGACGATCGCGCTGGCCTGCGTGATATGGCCGTTCTACGGCGCCGTGTTCTGGGGCGGCGTGCTGGCGCTGATGTTCCAGCCGCTGTACCGCCGGTTGCTGGCGCGCTTCGGCGGCCGGCAAAACCTCGCCGCGCTCGCCACGCTGGGCATCATCCTGCTCATCGTGATCCTGCCGCTGGCCGTGGTTGCTGCCTCGCTGGTGCAGGAGGTGACCGCGCTGTACCAGCGCGTCAGGTCGGGCGAGGTCAACTTCGGCCACTACTTCGACCAGATCGTCGGCGCCTTGCCTTCGTGGGCGAGCGGGCTGATGGACCGGCTCGGTCTGGTCGACCTGGCCGCCTTGCAGGCCAAGCTCACCGCGGCGATCACGCAGCGCGGCCAGGAGTTTGCCGGACGCGTGGTCGACTTCGGCTCCGACGCGCTCGACCTCGTCGTCGGCTTCTGCCTCGCCATGTACCTGCTGTTCTTCCTCCTCCGCGACGGCCGGGACGTCGCTCGCGACGTGCGCGCCGCGATCCCGCTCGCGCCAGAAGCCAAGGCACTGCTGCTCGAGCGTTTCACGACCGTGATCCGCGCCACCGTCAAGGGCAACATCCTTGTCGCCGCTGCGCAGGGCACGCTCGGCGGCCTGGCGTTCTGGGTGCTCGGCGTGCATGCGCCCATGCTCTGGGCCGTGGTGATGGCTTTCCTGTCGCTGCTGCCTGCGATCGGCGCGGCGCTGATCTGGGCGCCGGTCGCCCTCTACCTGCTGGCTACCGGACAGGTCTGGCAGGGTTTCGGCCTGATCGCCTTCGGCGTGCTCGTGATCGGCCTCATCGACAACGTCATGCGGCCGATCCTGGTCGGCAAGGACACCGCGCTGCCGGACTACGTGGTGCTGATCTCGACCGTCGGTGGCCTGTCGGTGCTCGGCCTCAACGGCTTCGTCATCGGCCCTTTGATCGCGGCGATGTTCGTCTCGGCGTGGCAGCTGCTCGCGGCCGAGCGCGTCACGGAGGCGACCAAGGACGAAAAGTGAAGATCACGCGCGTCGACCCGTGGTACGAATCGGCCTGGATCGCCAACTGCCGGTCGTTGCTGTCTGGCGCCGGATCGATCGAGACGCTCATCGCGGAGTGGTAGCGCGCGCTCTCCGACGCAGCCGCGGAAGGCGCGGTCCCTTTCGGCATGCGGCTCGACGAGCCGCCGGAATAGCCGAGGTGCAGTCGATCGGCGGTCGGCTCGTAGAGCCGCTCCCAGAGCTCCTGGGCGGCAATGTCGGTGCGCATGTTGAGCACCAGCGTATAGGGCGCCGCGTTGCCGAGCCGCGCGCAGTTGCCGATCGGCGCGTCAGGCAGCTGGAACCAGGCCGGAAACACCTTCCTGACCTCGTCGCACTCGATCCGCTCGACCAGAAACGGCCCGGCATCGTCGCCGCCGATCAGAACCTCGCCGGCCGGAGTCGCGTCGTCGAGGTGGATCGGCGAATACCCGTCGCCGCTGACCTTCCAGCCCGGATTGGCCTCCTGCAGCTCGGCCGCACCCCCTTGCAGCCGCATCATGTAGGCACCGATCGCGAGGCAGATGACCGAGAAGCCGCCGAACAGGAACAGGATCGTCCATCCGTCCTTCATGCGCTTCGTCGTCTCCGCCATCGTGCTTCTCCGAAGGGCCGACGCCGCAATGTCGGAACGTTCCTACAGCCTGGTGCAAGATTCTCCGTCGATCGCGGGCCCGGCCTGCGCTCGCACTTCGCAGGCCTGCCGCTTATGCTTGCAAGCCATGGCGACATCACCGATGAACGAAGAAGCTGCCGACCGGATCCGTGAGCTCGAGGCACGTCTCGTTGCGCATGGCATCGTCCTGAAGACGATTGCCCGGCTGCTCTCGGAATCGACGCTGGCCGAGCTGAAGGCGGCCGCCCAGGGCATCGACGATGCCGGCATGCAGGAAGCCAATCCCGATCTCCACATGCGCCG
>JBDTNU010000353.1:0-4512 GCA_039933535.1 Caldimonas sp.
TCAACCAGCGCATCAGCCTGCGCTTCGGCTCGCTGATGGGCGAAAAGCGCATCGTCCGCTCGAGCTACGGCGGCGCCCGGCCGCGCCGCGACTTTCCGTGGCTGGCGCAGCTCTACCTCGACGGCAAGCTCGAGCTCGACGCCTTGATTTCGTCGCGGCTGCCGCTCGAGCGCATCAACGAAGGCTTCGACGCGATGCGCCAGGGCAGCGGCGTGCGCCACGTCGTTGTGTTCGGCTGAGGCCGCCATGCGCCAGCCATGGGCGCCGCAGCGGAAATGAGACGTGAATTCGAGTCGGACCACATGCTTGCGCCCCCCGCGGTGCAGGTCGAGCTCGAACTCGCCCGGATCGAGGGCAGCGCGGCGTTTCGCAGCTCGCCGCGCCATCGGGCGCTGCTGCGTCATCTCGTCACCCGCTCCCTCGCCAACGAGAAGAATGCGCTCAAGGAGAGCGTGATCGCCGTCGAGGTGTTCGAACGGCCGGTCGCGAGCTTCGATCCGCGCGTCGACTCGATCGTGCGTGTCGAGAGCCGCCGCCTGCGTGCCCGCCTGGCCGAGTACCGCGACTCCGAGGGTCGCGACTCGGCCATCCGCATCGAACTGCCCGTGGGTAGCTACGTGCCGCTGATCACGACGCGCCCTGCGCTGTCACGTGACGAGTCGGTCACGCGCCGCGCGCGTGATCTCGTCGAGCGCGGCGATCATTTCCTGCGTCAGGCCCTGTCGCGGCGCACGCTCGAAGAGGCCCTCGAGCGATTCGAGCTCGCCCTTCGGGAATCACCGTCCTATGCGCTGGCCTTCATCGGCGCCGGAAGGGCCTGGTTCAACCTCGCCACCGGCTGGCATCATGATCCCGCCGTGGCTTCCGAGCACGCGGCGGAAGCCTTGCGGCGAGGCCTCGAGCTCGACCCGCACAACGCCATCGGGCACGTCCTGATCGGCGCCGTCGAGCATCAGTTCGAACGCGACTGGCCGGCCGCGAAGGCGAGCTTTCAGCGCGCGATCGCCGCCGGGCCGCAGCACGCCTTCGTCCACTCGGCCTACGGCGCGCACCTGATGATGCACGGGTCGTACAAGGCGGCGGACCAGGAGCTGGCGCTGGCGCGACAGCTCGATCCGCACTATGTCAACACGCGCATCCACATGGTCAACCTGCGCATCGCGCAGGGGCGGCTCGACGATGCGCAGGCCGAGATCGAGGCCATGCGCGACATCGCGACCGACACGCTGGCAGTCGTCGGCATGCACGCCGCCCTGGCCCTGTTCCGGGGCGACGCCCATAAGGCCATCCACCTGTACGAACGCGCCTGCGAGGTGGCGCCGGACTATTCCGGCTGCTTCATCGCCCTGGCCGGCGCCCATGCGATGGCGGGCGACGTCGAGACCGCAGATGCACTGGTCGGCGCCACCCGGGCGCGCTTCGACGAGCGTCTCATGTCGCCCTATGTCATGGCGATCTTTGCGACGCGATGCCGGCGTCCGGACGAAGCCTTCGCCTTGCTGGAGCGCGCACTGCGTGAGCGCGATCCGAACGCGGTGCAGATCGGCTTCGACAGCAGCTTCGAAGATCTTCGCGACGACGCGCGCTGGTCGGCGCTGGTCGCGGGAATCGCTCGTTCGTCGTCTGCCGCCTGAAGCGGGCTCAGGACTTGATGCGGCGCCGCTGCAGAGCGCCCACCACGCCCAGGCCGGCGAGCATCAGCGCCCAGGACTCGGGCTCGGGGACCGGCACGACGGGAACCGAAACGAGCTCGACCGAGACGGCATCGAACATGGGATCGTTGTTGCCGGGCGAGCCGGCGATGGCCTGGAGGACGAAGCTCAGCGTCGTCGTCGCGGCCGTCGCGTTGAAGAGGAACGTCTCGGCATTGAACGCGCGCGTGAAGACTCCGGTGCCGGTCGGTGTCAAGGCGAAGTCCATGAGCGCATCGCCTGCCGTCACGCGAACCGTCTCGACCGACGAGCCCAGGTTCTCCCCGCTGAGCCCGAACGTGAGTCGATAGGTCGCGCCGACGAGGCTCGCGAACGTCTGGCCGAGACCCTCGCCGACCGAGGCGACGCCGTTGTTATGCGCGCCGAGGTCGTAGAAACGCAGCCCTTCGTAGACCGGCTGCATCGGGATGTCGCTGTACGTGAGCACGCCGTTCGAGGCGCCGATGTTGAACCATCCGGTCGGAGGCGCGATCTGACTCGACGAATCCTCGAAGCCGCCGTTGACGAGCAGGTTGGCGGCCTTCGCCGGCACCCAAGCCGCCGCCACGCATCCCGCGACCAGCACCGCATTCACGACTTTCGACATGTGATCTCCTGAGTTCTTGGACGAATGCGATGAGTGTAGGAATCGCCTTCGGCTTTGACACGCAGCCAGGAGTGACATGGGGTGACATGGCGGCCGCCACCGCCGTTCGACAATCGGCGCAGAGCCGCGCGACGCGGGCTTCTTCAGCCCGGCAGGTCAGAACTGAAAGTACACGCCGGTGGAGTAGACGACCGGACGATAGTTCACCGTCGTCGTCAGGACGGTCGCTCCGGAAGCCACGACCTTGCTTGCGACGTGCAGACGCGCGACGCTGGCGAACAGGCCCACGTCCTTGTTGATCGCGTAGCTCACACCGGCTTGAAGCGCCAGGCCCATGGAGTCGCCCAGTTTCACGTCGGTCGCCAGGCTCGATCGAACGCTGGCGAAGCGGGTGTAGTTGATGCCTGCACCGACATAGGGGCGAAACACCGTGTCCGGTCCGAAGAAGTGATAGTTGAAAAGCAGGGTCGGCGCGACGTTCTTGGCCGAGAGCACGTCGTCCCCGAGAAAGGCCACGCTGCCCGTCGCCTTGGCATGGAGCCGCGGCGGAAGGCCGACGACGAACTCGACGCCGACGTTCGGCGCGAGCGGCGTGAGCATGCGCTCGTAGACGAAGATCACGGTCGTCGCGCCGCCGACGTCGACGTCGGCGCCCGCCGGAACGCCGATCCCGCTGATGCCGTTGGTGCGGGAATGCGGCTGGTAGCGCGTGACGCCGAGCTTGACGACGTTGTCGCCGTCGGCCAGCGCTGGCCCCGACGCCAGCGTGAGGGCAGCAGCAGCGAGAGTGAAGACAGTTTTCATGTGCAAATCTCCGTCGCGTTGCGACCTCGGACCTAGATCCAGCCGAACGACCTGAGCTGCGCCATGAACGTGTCGCTGATCACCTTGTGGCCACCCGTGGTCGGGTGGACGCTGTCGGCGAACTGCCAGGTCGTCACGTCGGCTCCGGTGCGCAGGCCGTTGTAGGGTGCGCCCGGCGTGGCGTTGCAGAAAAGCGAAGATCCGTCGGCCACCTGCCCGCCCGTGATGGCGCTGATCTTGGCCGCGTCGCAAGCCGGCACGGTGTTGTTGACGAAGCCGTACTGCGCGGGATTCTGGTAGGCGACCTTGAAGAGCGCGTAGGTGTCGATGATCTGCACCGGCTGGTTCGTCAGGCCGTCGCGCAGCCACAGGTTGAACACCTGCGACAGATCGGTGAGCACCGGCACGATGTTGGCCGGCAGCGAATGCCCGAACGGCGTGTCGGCGATGTCGCTGAGCGTCATGACAGCCACGTAGACGCCGCCCTTGGCGAGGATCTGCGTCCTGACGTCGGCGGCCAGATCCTGCGCAGCCTGCTTCATCGCGCCTTCGGCCGCCTGCTGCGCCGCGAAGAGCTGCAGGTTGGCCTGGTCGGCCGTGATCGCACCGGCTGCTGCCTGGGTCTGGATCTGCGTGGCCGTCGTGGCGAATGCGCCGAATTGCGCGAAGACGTCATTGCTGCCGGCGTACACGAAGATCAGGTCCGTGGGCTTGAAGCTCGTGAAACGGGCGAGGTGGTTGGCGATCTGGGCGACCACCGGCACGGTCAGCGCACCCGTACCGTCGGCGTTGTGGCCGATGCCCATCGCGCTGGTGACGCGCGAGCCACCCTGTCCGTAGCCCGTGCAAGTCGAGGCCAGCGCCGGTACCGCCGCGATCGGGCATTTGACCGACACGCCATTGAAGCCGACTTCCGCCGGCGTGAGGGTGATGCCGAGCGAGGCAGAAAGATCCTCGACCCACACTTTGCCGAGCGTGTTGGCGTCGGGCGCGCCGTTGCTCGTCTCGTTGGTGGTGAACTTGCCGCCGAAATATGGCGGTTGACCATTTCCGTCAAGCGATGTGGCCGGCGCATAGGTACCAACGTCGCTCAAACTATCGCCGAAGGAGACGACCGCGGTGAAGGTGCCCCGGGTCGTCGGCGCGCCCGAGGGCGAGCCCGACCCCGGGACGTCGGGATCACCGCCGCCGCAGGCAGCGAGAAACAAACCAGAAACAATCCAAGGGCCGAAAGATCGAAGTGCTCTCATCGCGCAATCGTTAGTTCGAAAGGTGCCGAGTCTTGCTGGCCGACCCACTGTAGACCTCGCATAGCGTTGCCATGCGCGGGTAAACCTGCCTGCGCGAGTGTTGGGCCGCAGACCGTCAGCGCGACGGCAGCCCGATCTGTGCGAGCGCGCCGCGTAGGCG
>JBDTNU010000354.1:0-4509 GCA_039933535.1 Caldimonas sp.
CCCGGCCGCATGCCGCCGCGCGCCAGGCACAGGATCTGGTCGAAGGCCCAGCCCGATGCATGGATCTTGAGCGCCAGGCGCTCGATCAGCATGTGGTACTCGTCCCAGGAAACGTAGAGGTGTTTGCCGTCGTCGGTAAGCATGCTGGGTGGGTCGAGGCGATGGTTGAGGTCAGGCGGCCAGGCGACGCGTTGCCGTCGTGCCGGGCTGATAGGGATGGCGCAGCAGGATCGTGTGCACCCGATCCGGTCCGGTCGAGACCATGTCGACCGGCGCGCCGATGAACGCTTCGACGCGCTGCAGGTAGCGCCGCGCGTTCACGGGCAAGGCGCTCCACTGGGTCACGCCGAAGGTGCTGTCGCTCCAGCCCGGGAAGGTCTCGTAGACCGGCACGCAGGCGACGATGTCGTCGGCGTCGAGCGGCAGGATGTCGATCCGCTCGCCGCGCAATTCGTAGCCGACGCAGACCTTGATCTCTGCCAGGCCGTCGAGCACGTCGAGCTTGGTGATGCACAGTCCAGAGATGCCGTTGATGATGATCGAGCGCTTGAGCAGCGCCGCATCGAGCCAGCCGCAGCGACGCGCCCGGCCGGTGACCGTGCCGCGCTCCTGGCCGACCGTCGAGAGGTGATGGCCGATCGTGCCCGGCTCGTCGATCGGCAGCTCGGTCGGAAACGGACCGCCGCCGACCCGCGTCGTGTAGGCCTTGGTGATGCCGAGGATGTAGTGCAGCTGGTCCGGCCCCACGCCCGAGCCGGCCGACGCGTTGCCGGCGACGCAATTGCTCGAAGTCACGAACGGATAGGTGCCGTGGTCGATGTCGAGCAAGGTGCCTTGCGCGCCTTCGAACAAGATATTCGCGCCGCGTTGATGCAGCTTGTACAACGCGTAGCCGACGTCGCCGATCATCGGCCGAAGCTCTTCGCCGGCGCGCATCGCCATCTCGAAGATCGGCTCGAACTCGAGCGCCTTGCCGCCGAGCTGGCCTACCAGCACGAAGTTGTGCAGCACGAGCAGCTCGCGCAGCTTGGCCGCGAACCGTTCCGGATGCTTCAGGTCCTGCACCCGCAGGGCACGCCGCGCCACCTTGTCTTCGTAGGCCGGGCCGATGCCCTTGCCGGTGGTCCCGATCATGCCGACGCCGCTCGTCTCGCGCCGGCGCTCGCGCGCCTTGTCGAGCTCGACATGGAACGGCAGGATCAGCGGGCACGACTCGCTGATGAGCAGGCGCGACCGGACGTCGAGGCCGATTGCTTCGAGCCGGCCTATCTCGCCGAGCAGGTGCGCCGGATCGACGACCACGCCATTGCCGATGAAGCAGGCCACGGTGTCGCGCATGACACCCGAGGGAATCAATTGCAGGGCCGTCTTCACGCCGCGGATCACCAAGGTGTGCCCCGCGTTGTGCCCGCCCTGGAAACGGACCACCGCCTCGGCATGGTCCGTCAGCCAATCGACGACCTTGCCCTTGCCTTCGTCGCCCCATTGGGTTCCGACGACGACCACGTTGCGCCCGCTCTTGCCGGTGTTCGCGATTGCGTTCATGCGCCCGATCCATCCTGAAGCGACCAATGACCCTTGGCCGCGACGAGCGTGCGGTCGAAAACGACGCCGTCCTCGTCGTCGCGGTCGCCCGGGAACTGGCGCACCACGACTTCGCCGCGCGTGCGGAGCTGGCGCACCGTGCTGCGCAAGCCGGCGTCGTCCGACCAGGGGGCGCGGATCGCCTTCTTCGGCGTCGTCGCCGGTGCCAGGTCGACGAGCTCCTTCACGTCGAGACCGAAGCCGACGGCCGGACGCGTCCGGCCGAAGATCGCACCTACCTCGTCGTATCGCCCGCCGCGCGCGATCGCATCGCTGGCGCCATCGACATAGACCGCGAACCGCGCGCCGCTGTAGTAGGCATAGCCGCTGGAATCGGCGAGGTCGAAGCCGATCCGGATGCCGGGATGAGCCCGGCTCACATGCGCCGCCAGCTGCTTCAGCTCGTCGAGCGCGGTCGCGATCGTGGCGCGCTCGGGCAGGACGCGCCGTGCTTCGTCGAGGATCGACACGTCGCCATACAGCGAGAGCAGCGCTTCCAGTCCTTTGCGGATGTCGGCGGGGAAACCTCGCGCGACCGAGCCCAGCTCGGCCGCGTCCTTGGTTGCGAGCGCGGCGTGGACCGCCTCCAGCCGCACTGCGTCGACCGGCACGCCGGCCAGCACCGCGCGCACGATGCGCGTATCGGCGAGATCGAGGACGGCGCCTTCGAGACCTGCCACGCCCAGGCACTCCAGGGCCAGGTCGAGTATTTCGAGGTCGGCCTCGAGCCCGGCGTGGCCATAGATCTCGGCGCCGAACTGGAGCGGCTCGCGGGTTGCGCCACTGCCCGAGGCGCGCGTGTGTAGAACCGGGCCGCAATAGCACAGCCGCGCGACACCGCCGCGATTGAGCAGGTGCGCGTCGATGCGTGCGACTTGCGGCGTGCTGTCGGCGCGAATGCCAAGCGTGCGACCGCTCAACTGGTCGACCAGCTTGAACGTCTGGAGATCGAGCGAATGTCCGGTACCGGAAAGAAGTGATTCGATGTGCTCGAGCATCGGCGGGATGACGAGCTCGAAGCCGAAGCTCTCCGCCGCATCGAGCAAGCCGCGACGCAGCTTTTCGACCTGACGGGCCCGGGCGGGCAAGACATCGGCAATGTGCTCCGGCAAGAGCCAGGCAGAGGACATGCAAAAAGCGCCGGGGATTAAAAAGGCAATTGTACGGGGGTGAGCGCGCCGATTTTCGTGCGCTACGACCAGAACACGAACAGCATCGCCAGGCCGGCGAGCATGCTGGTCAGGCCCAGAAAACGGATCTGGCCGTCGCTCATCTGCATCGCCTTCTCGAACACGCGCCGCCAGGAAGTCGGGCTGATGAAAGGCAGAAGGCCTTCGGCGACGAGCATCAGCGCACAGGCGCTTAGAGCGATATCCCAGAAGCCGATGTCCGCCAACGGCTACTTCCTGGCCGGAGCAACGGTCGGTGCCGGCGAGCTTCCGCGCATCGCCTTGAAGAATTCACTGCTACCCGGGTCGACCACCATCACGTCGCTCTTGCTGCGAAAGCTCGAGCGGTAGGCCTCGAGGCTGCGATAGAACTGGGCGAACTGCGGATCGCGACCGAACGATTCGGCGAAGATCGCAGAGGCCTTCGCGTCACCTTCGCCCTTGACCTTCTGCGCGTCGCGGTACGCCTCGGCGACGATCACCTCGCGCTGCCGGTCGGCGTCGGCGCGGATCTTCTCGCCCTCGGCGCCGCCCGTGGCGCGCAATTGATTGGCTACCTGCTTGCGCTCCGAAGCCATCCGGCTGTAGATCGACTCGGTGATATTGGCCACGAAGTCGACGCGCTTGATACGCACGTCGAGGATCTCGATGCCGAAAGACTTCGCGTCGTCGGTGAGGCGCGTGCGAACGTCCAGCATGACTTTGTCGCGGGCGCTCGAGAGGACCTCGCCGACGGTACGCTTGGTCACCTCTTCGTTGAAGGCGGCGTGCACGATAGGCGACAGGCGCGCCTCGAGGTTGCGGATGTCGACGCCGTTGTTGCGGATGAACTGGCGTGGATCGTTGACGCGCCACTTCACAAGCCAGTCGATGACCAGGCTCTTCTTCTCGGCCGTGAAGATCGGACGCGTCTCCGGACTGTCCAGCGTCTGGATGCGACGGTCGAGAAAGCCGACGTTCTGGAACGGCGGCGGCAGCTTGTAGTGGAGGCCCGGCTCGCTGATCACTTCCTTGATCTGGCCGAACTCGTAGATGACCGCGACCTGCCGCTGATCGACGATGAAGAGCGTTGACGAGGCAATCAGCAGCACGAGCAAAAAGCCACCGATGATGAAACCGAGACGATTCATGAGAGGCTTCGAGAGAGTTAGCGGCCTTCGCGGTCACGACCGCGCTGGTTGTCCCGCGAGCGCACGTCGACCGTTCCGGCCGTTGACGGTTCGGCCGTGGCAGGCGCCGCCTGCGGCACGCCTGCCGGCGCCGAGCCCGCCGCCGCCTGCTGCAGCAGCTTGTCGAGCGGCAGGTTGAGCAGGCTGGCGTTGTTACGCGCGTCGATCAGGACCTTGCTGACGTTGCTGTAGACCTCGCGCATGGTGTCGATGTAGAGGCGGTCGCGGGTCACCTGCGGCGCCTTCTGGTACTCGGCGAGCTGGCTGGCGAAGCGCTGCGAATCGCCCTGCGCCTGGTCGATGACGCGCGCCTTGTAGCCTTCGGCTTCCTGGCGCAGGCGTGCCGACGTGCCCTGCGCCTTCGGGATCTCCGAGCTGGCGTAGGCCTGGCCTTCCTTCTTCAAGCGGTCGCCGTCCTGGCCGGCCTTCAGCGTGTCTTCGAAAGCGGCCTGCACCTGCTCGGGCGGCTGCACGCTCTGCACGTTGACGTTGACGATGAGGATGCCGGTCTTCAGGCGGTCGAGCTGACCCTGGATCGAGCGCACCAACTCTGAGGCGATGGCGTCGCGCTGCTCGTAGAGCACCGA
>JBDTNU010000355.1:0-4508 GCA_039933535.1 Caldimonas sp.
CGGGTCGGCCATGCGGTTGTACGAGAACAGCACGTCGTCGGCGTTGAAGTCGCGCGTCGGCGTGAACCTGGCGTTGCTGTGGAACTTCACGCCCTTGCGAAGGCGGAAGGTGTAGGCCATGCCGTCGGGCGCTGCGACCCAGCTCTCGGCCAGGCCGGGCACGATGTTGGTCGTGCCGGTCTCGAACTCGACCAACCGGTTGTAGATCGGCACCGATGACGCGTCAGCGGTCGTTCCGGTCGTGAAGAACTGGGGGTTGAAGCCCTCGGGGCTGCCTTCCGAGCAATAGACAAGCGTCTTGGCCGCGAAGGCTGCGCCGCTGGCCGCGCCGGCGAGCGTGACGACGGCAAGCGTGGTGGCGACGCGCCGGAGGGTGCGAGATGTCATGAGCGTTCCGATCCTTGAGCGTGGGAGGCGCAGCAGCACTCGACTGCCGCGCAAAAAGCGATGATAGGTCCGCGCTGCTTCTGCTACGCCCGGGAGAGCGATGCGTAGCACTCCTGCACCGGCTTGGGCAAGCCTGCCCACATCGGCACGCTGGCGTCCGGGCGCTGCCCGGCGGGAGCAAGCGCATGCAGGGCAGCAAGACGATCGGCATCGCGGAGCGCCGCGCCGAGCGGCGAGGGCGCGGTGTCGAGGCCCTGACTGCCGATCTCGGAGGCGAGCCGGTCCATCGCCGGGCTCAGGTTCCACGGCTCGACCAGCGCGCCGAACAGCCTGTCGCGACGCTGCCGCAACTGCGGCACGACTTGCGGATGAGCCAGGTCGGCAGCGCCGACCGCCATGATCGGCAGCCCATCGATCGCACGCAGGGCCGCGGTCCAGCCGGAGTTGTGCAGCAAGCCGGCGAGATAACCGTCGAACGGGTCGAGCGCCAGATGCGAGGCCAGGGCCGCGCACAGGCGTGCCTTCTTGTCGGCGTCGAGCCAGATCTGGGGCGCGGCACGGGCCGAGAGCGAGTCGCCGCGCGCGTCGAAGATCGGCCGCAGCACGACGCTGGCAATGGCGCGGCGCAGACCCGCCGTGCCGATCATCGCCACGGCGCGGGCAAGGTCGATCTCGCCGTCGTCACCGTCGCCGGCACGCTGGAAGGCGCTGGTCGCGCTGCGCACTACCTCGGCGGTGAGCACGACGTCCTTCGAGATCCGCGTCGCCACGTCGGCCGACGAGTAGCCCTCGTCGCGCAGCGTCTTCATCAGTTGCGGCACGACGTGCGGTGCGCGCGGCAACAGCGCCGCACGCTGCGTCTCCGAAGCAATGACTTCGTCGAGGTGCTCGAAGAGGCGCGGGATGAACGCCGCCGGCGGGACGGCATGCGGTGCGCAAGGCGCGTTGACCAGCCAGCAGAAGAAGCGAAGCTCGCGCTCCTGCGGCGTGTCGGGGTCGATCGCTTCGGTGGCGAGACCGCTGCCGTCGGACGGCGTCGCCGGCACGACAGCTTTCGGCAACAGGATCGCCGTTTCGGGCAGGATCGCTGCCCCTGCCGGAGAGCCGGCAGTCGCCGTCGCGGTCCGCCGCCACCGCCTGAACGGGTTCCATCTTGACGGGTCCATGCGGCTCCGATCGGTGCGCCGATGTGGCGACCAATGATAGAGAAAGCGTGGCCGATGCGACCGGCAGCCTCGTCAGCCGATCGCGTGCAGCGCGGCCAGCCAGAGCGGCGCGGTCACGACGAAGGCGAGCGTCGAGACGACGATGGCGGTGCTCGTCTCGGCTTGCAGCGTCTCGTAACGCTGCGCGAAGATGAGCGCGTTGCTGCCCACCGGCAGCGCGGCCATCATCACGACGATCGCCAGCGGCAAGCCGCTGAGGCCGAACAAGACGTGCGCGAAGGCCAGCACGATGATCGGATGCACGATCAGCTTGAGCAGCGACAGGACGATCGCGCCGCGCACCGCGCCGCGCACGCCGTAGTGGGCGAGCGAGACGCCGATCAGCACCAGGCAGAGCGGTACGACCGCCTGGCCGAGCGTGGCGAGGATCTCGTCGACGACACCGGGCAAGGCGAGACCCGACATGTTCCAGGCCAGGCCGGCAAGGACGGGCAGGATGACGGGATGGACGACGGTGTTCTTCACCGTCGTCGCCAGCATGCGAACGAGTCGCGCGCTGCCCGGGTCGGCGCGCCGCTGCTCATGCGCCAGGTCGAGCTCGACCAGGGCGGTGAGCACGGTGAGCAGGGTCAGCGAATGCAGGCTGACGATCGTGATGTGCAGCGCCAGCCCGGATTCGCCGAAGAGCGCGGCGGCGAGCGGAATGCCGATCTGCACCGTGTTGCCGAACGATGCGGTGATGGCGCGCACGCTCGGTTCGGCTGAACGACCCGGCTCGGCCGGAGCTCGCAATCGCAGCGCCAGGTACACGATGCCGACCAGGGCCAGCGTCGGCCCGAAGAAGGCGAACAGGACGCTCGCGTCGAGCTGCTGGAAGTCGATCCGCGCAGTGGTCCGAAACAGAAGGGCCGGAACGAAGATGTAGAACGCGGCACCCGACAGCGTCCGCGCCGGATCGTCGCCGCCGAGCTTGCCGCTGCGCGCGGCGAGCCAGCCGATCGCGACCACGGCGAAGATCGCGAACAGCTTGATGAAAACCAGCGCGGACATGGGCGCGCAGTATCGGCGACGGATGCAAGCGCGATGTCCTTGCGACGACGAAGACCTCGCGGACCGGGCAAAGAAAAGCGGCCTCGTGGCCGCTTTCGGGATCGCCTTGGGAAGGACTACAGCCTGGGTTCGCCGTCGCGATTGATCGTGATCGTCCGGCCCGGGGCCGTGCTCATCTGGACGCGATGCTGCACGCCGCGGTAGTCGTAGCTGACGTCCCAGTATTGCGGCGGGCCGCTGGCTGCGGTTTCACAGCGCCGGACGTCCCGCGTGCCTGTCGACGCGCCGTCCCTGCCGACGTTGGCGCCCAAGGCCGCGCCGCCGAGCGTGCCGCCGACGGTGGCGACGGTCTTTCCCGTGCCGCCGCCGACCTGGTGGCCGAGGATGCCGCCGAGCACGCCGCCGATGATGGCGCCGGGAACGTTGATGTCGCGGCGCTCAGGCTCGGCGACCTGCTGGCGCTCGACCCAGCAGCGTTGCTCCGGCGTTCCGTAAACGGCATGCACGGAAGTGACCGGCACTTCGAGCAGGCGCTCGTTCGGCCTGCGGCGGTATTCATAGGTCGGCGCAGCAAGTGGTTGCGGCGCCTCGTTGGCGTACTGCCTGCGATCGCCGACCGGCCGCACCGAAGAGATCCGGTTTTCCATGCCCATGCCGCGCAGCGATTCGTAGCTGCCCTTGCGCAGCACCACGCATCGGCCGGCGAAGCGTGCGTCTTCGCAGACTTCCCAGCGCCCGCGGTCGACGACCACTGACGAAGCGCGATCGTTGAAGCCGCTGCGGTCGAAGTTCCAGACCTGCTTGTCGGTCGCGAAGGTCCGGCCGCGGAAGCCTTCGTTCTCATAGAAGGTGATTTGTGCCGACGCATGCGCGGCAAAGACCAGGGCGGCGATGCCCAGGAGGGGTTTGAGTGATCTGTTCATGGTGTTTCCGGTTGATGACAAGGCCGCCGGGAAACGACCGTCTCCGATTGAACGCGAGACAGGCCCCGACCGACGACCGGATATGCCGTGACCGGTGAAGGAACGAGCGCATCCCGGCTGTAGGAGCACGCCTCGCCCGGGCGCACGCCGCGACTTATGTCGCAGGCCGCTTCGCCATGATCTCGCCAGCCGCCTGTTCGTAGTCGCGCGCCACGCGCAGCAGCTCGAGGTCGCCGCGCGGCCGGCCGATGAGCTGCATTCCCATCGGCAGGCCCGACGCCGAAAAGCCGACCGGCACGCTGATCGCCGGCAGGCCGGCGAAAGTCGCGATGACGACCACTTCCATCCAGCGGTGATAGGTGTCCATCGTGCGGCCGGCGATCTGCTTCGGCCAGCGCTCGGCGACGTCGAACGGCCAGACCTGCGCCGTAGGCAAGGCGAGCACGTCGACATGCTCGAACAGTTTCAGCACGTGCTGATAGAAGGCCGTGCGCTCGACGCTCGCGGCCATGACCTGCGCGGCGGAAAGCAGAACGCCCTCGTCGTGCTCCCAGAGCGCCTCGGGCTTGACGAGCGCGCGGTTCGCCGGGTTCACGAGATGAGGCGCGAGTCGTGCGTTGACGAGCCAATGGCGCAGGGTCAGCCACGCGTCCCAGATGCGCCCGGGCGCGAAGCCGAGCGCCAGCGCTTCGACCGCGCAGCCGGTATCGCCGAGCCGCACCAATCCCTGTTCGCAAACTTCCAGAATGCCCGGCTCGAAGGCGAGGTGGCCGTCCAGGTCGCCGAGCCAGCCGATTCGTGGCGGCGCTGACGCGTGTCCGTCGGCAGTGTCGAGCCGCGCGGCGAACGATGGCTCCGTGGCGAGCGAAAGCGGCGCGCGCGGGTCGTAGCCGGCCTGCACGTCGAGCAGCAGGGCGAGGTCGCGAACCGTGCGCGCCATCGGCCCTTCGGTGCCGAAGTGCGTGACCCAGGCTTCCTGTAC
>JBDTNU010000356.1:0-4506 GCA_039933535.1 Caldimonas sp.
AGCACCGAAGCCAATCTCGGCGACGGCCTCGCCGACCTGGGCGGCTGGCTCGCCGCCGGCGTGCCGATGACGATCGGCTCCGACAGCCAGGTCACGCGCGACTGGCGCGAGGAGCTGCGCTGGCTCGACTACGGCCAGCGCCTCGTGCTGCGCCAGCGCAATGTCTCGGCCGCGCCGCAGGCCGGCATGCCGTCGACGGCCGAGCACCTGTTCTCACGCGTGATTGCGGGCAGCGCCGCTGCGGCGGGCGAGCCGGTCTGGGGCCTGGTCGTCGGATCACGCGCCGACGCCCTGGTGGTCGACGTGCGAGAAGACAGCTTGCTCGGCCTCGCGCCCGGCCTCGCGCTCGATGCGTTGATGTTCTCCAGCCCCGGCACACCCTGGCGAGACGTGATGGTGGCGGGTCGATGGGCGATTCGCGACCACCGGCACGCGAACGCCGAAGCCATCGCAAGACGGTTCGAGACCGCCATGCACGAGCTGACCTGACGCGACCCATGCCTGCCGATTCCAGCAGCGACATCCTCGTCATCGGCGCCGGTATTGCAGGGGCTTCGGTCGGCTACTGGCTGGCGCAGCACGGCAAGGTCACCTTGCTCGAGCGCGAGCCGCAGCCCGGCATGCATTCGACCGGACGTTCCGCCGCGCTGTTCATGGAAAGCTACGGCACGCCGCAGGTCCGCGCCCTGACGATGGCGAGCCGCGCCTTCCTGGACACGCCGCCGGAGGGCTTCACCGACGCTCCCATACTCTCCCCACGCGGCGCGCTGATGGTCGCGACCGATGAGCTGGTGCCGCAGCTCGAAGCGCAATGGGACGTGGTGCGCGCGGTCACCGATCGCGCGCGCCGGCTCGACGGCCAGCAGACCTGCGCGATGGTTCCGGTGCTGCGGCCCGAGCGCATCGTCGGCGGCGTCTACGAGCCGGACGCTTCAGACATCGATGTCAACGCCTTGCACCAGGGCTACCTGAAGGGCTTGCGGCGGCGCGGCGGCCGTGTCGTGTGCGACGCCGAGGTCACGCACATGGAGCGCGTCGGCAACGTCTGGCAGGTCCATGCCGGAGATCGAAGCTACGAAGCGCCGTTGCTGATCAACGCCGCCGGTGCCTGGGCCGACGTGGTGGGCCGGATGGCAGGCGCGCAGCCGATCGGCCTCATGCCCAAACGCCGCTCGGCCTTCATGTTCTCACTGCCGCAAGGGCTCGCGTTCGCGCGCTGGCCGATGTGCGCCGGTGTCGACGAAAGCTGGTACATCAAGCCCGACGCCGGTCAGATGCTCGGCTCGCCCGCCAATGCCGATCCGGTCGAGCCGCAGGACGTGCAGCCCGAAGAGCTCGACATCGCGATCGCCATCGACAGGATCGAGACGCTGACCACGCTGCGCATCGTTCGTCCGACCCGCACCTGGGCGGGCCTCCGGTCGTTCGTCGCCGATGGCGACCTGGTCGGCGGCTTCGATCCGGATCTGCCCGGCTTCTTCTGGATCGCGGCGCAGGGCGGCTACGGCATCCAGACCTCGGCCGCGATGGGCGAAGCCTGCGCGGCTCTTGCGACGGGCCAGGCAATTCCGGATCGCATCGCGCGCTTCGGGCTGAGCGCGGCGATGCTCTCGCCGGGCCGGCTGCGCGCGACGTCGGCGAGCTCCTGAGCCCACCGCTCCCATCCTTCACCGGAAGTCCATCTCATGCGCGTCTTCAGCGGCGGCCTTGCCACCGAAACCAACACCTTCGCGCCGATGCCCACGGGCCTCGCCTCGTTCCGCGACCGCGGCTACTACCCCGCGGGCAGGCATCCCGACGAGATGAGCTTTTTCGCCGGTCCGCTCTGGGCGGCACGCCAGCGCGGCAAGGCGCTGGGCTGGGACGTGGTCGAAGGCATGGTCGCCGCCGCCCAGCCGAGCGGCACGACCACGCGCGTCGCCTACGAGACCTTGCGCGACGAGCTGCTCGGCGACCTGCGCGCTGCCTTGCCGGTCGACATGGTCGTGCTCGGCCTGCACGGCGCGATGGTCGCCGACGGCTACGACGACTGCGAAGGCGACCTGCTGGCGCGCGTGCGGCAGATGGTCGGACCGACGGTCGTGGTCGGCGCCGAGCTCGATCCGCACAACCACCTCACGCCGGCGATGCTCGCCAACGCCGACCTGCTGATCGCCTTCAAGGAATATCCGCACACCGACATCCTCGATCGCGCCTACGAGCTCGTCGACCTGTGCGCGGCCCAGGTCGAAGGCCGGATCCATCCCGTGCCTGCGAGCGTCGACTGCGACATGATCGTCACGCTGCACACCTCGCGCGATCCGGCGCGCGGCTTCGTCGACCGGATCAAGGCGCTCGAAGGCAAGGACGGCATACTCTCGATCTCCGTCTCGCACGGCTTCGCCTGGGGCGACACCGAGCACATGGGAACGCAGGTGCTGGTCTACAGCGATGGCGACGCCGACAAGGCGAAGCAGCTCGCGCGCCAGCTCGCCGACGAGCTGATCGGCCTGCGCGAGAAGCTGCGCGTGAGCTATCCCGGCATCGACGACGCGCTCGACCAGGCGCTCGCTTTCGACGGCGAGCCGGTCGTGATTGCCGACGGCGCCGACAACCCGGGCGGCGGCGCCGCCGGCGATTCGACCTTCATCCTGCGCCGCATGCTCGAGCGCGGCATCACGAACGCCTGCCTCGGCCCGCTCTGGGATCCGGTTGCCGCCCACATCGCCTTCGACGCCGGCGTGGGCGCGACGCTGCCGATGCGCATCGGCGGCAAGATCGGCCCGCTCTCCGGCGACCCGATCGATGCGCTGTGCACCGTCAAGGCGCTCGTGCCCGAGATGAGGATGACCGGCCTGGCCGGCACGCCGATGGCGATGGGCGACTCGGCGCTGGTCGAGACCGGGGGCATCGAGATCGTGCTGATCAGCCTGCGCAACCAGGCGATGGGAACCGACCTGTTCACGCAACTGGGCGTCGATCTCGCGGCCAGGAAGATCATCGTCGTCAAGTCGTCGCAGCACTTCTACGCGTCGTTCTCGAAATTCGCGAAGCACGTGATCTACGCCGGCGCGCCGGGCGTCGTCGCGATCGATCTCGACACCCTGCCGTACCGCAAGATCAAGCGACCCAAATGGCCGCTGGCCTGAAGCGGACAATGATCGTCACTCCTGGAGCCCGTCGATGAAACGTCCCTCGCTCGCCTTTGCCGTCACCTTGCTCGCACCCTTGTTGATCGGTGCCGCGGCCGATGCAGCGGCGCAGACGAAGACCTTGCGCTTCGTGCCGCATGCCGACGTGAAGATCCTCGACCCTTCGTTCACCACCGCCTACATCACGCGCAACTTCGGCTACATGGTCTACGACACGCTGTTCGCGCAGGACGCGAAGGGCGTGCCGAAGCCGCAGATGGTCGACAAGTACACGAGCTCCAAGGACGGCAAGTCCTGGTCCTTCACCTTGCGGCCGGGCCTGAAGTTCCACGACGGCAGCGCCGTCACCGCGGCCGATTGCGTCGCCTCGCTGCAACGCTGGGGCTCGCGCGACAGCATCGGCCGGGCGATGGGCACGGCTGGCGCCGAATGGAAAGCGGTCGACGCGAACACCTTCACCTTGACCTTGAAGGAGCCGTTCGGCCTGGTCCTCGACGCGCTCGCCAAGCCTTCGGGATTTCCGCCGATCGTCATGCCCGAGCGCATGGCCAGGCTGCCGACGACGGCGCCGCTCACCGAAGTGATGGGTTCGGGCCCGTTCCTCTTCAAGCGCGACGAGTGGGTCCCGGGCAGCAAGATCGTGTTCCTGCGCAACCCGAACTACGTCGGCCGCGCCGAGCCGCCGAGCGGTCTCTCGGGCAACAAGAAGCCGCACTTCGATCGCGTCGAATGGCTCTATTTGCCGGACGCGAACAGCTCGACGGCGGCGCTGAAGAACGGCGAGGTCGACATGATCGAGCAGATGCCGCCCGACTACATCGCGCCCTTGCGCTCGGACCCGAACATCCGGCTCGGCAGCGGCGGCTCGTACCAGGGCTTCATCGTCATGAACCAGATGTTCCCGCCCTTCAACAACGTGAAGGTGCGCCAGGCCGTGCTGCATGCGGTGAACCAGGAGAAATTCACCGCCGGAATGGGCTACCCGCTCGACATGCGCCTGACCTACTGCTCCACCTGGTTTATCTGCGGCGGCCCGAACCAGACCGACGCCGGCGCCGAAGCCTTCCGCAAGCCCGACCTTGCGCTCTCGAAGCAGTTGCTCGCCGAGGGCGGCTACAAGGGCGAGAAGGTCGTCGTCCTGCTGCCCACCGACATCACCTACCTCAACGCGGCGGCGCTGGTGACGATCCAGACGCTGAAGAGCATCGGCATGAACGTCGATGCGCAATCGAGCGACTGGGCGTCGATCACGTCGCGGCGCGCCAAGAAAGACGCCCCCGACGCCGGCGGGTGGAACGTCTACGTCACGGTCGCGGGCGAGTTCGACGTCAACTCGCCGGTCACCAACGCCTACCTGAGCGCCGCCTGCGGCAAC
>JBDTNU010000357.1:0-4485 GCA_039933535.1 Caldimonas sp.
CCTCGGAGGCCTTGACCGACATCTTGTGCGCCAGGTCGGCGACGCTGATCGTCTCTGGAATGTGGACTTCCTGCGCCTGGAACTCGGCTGGCGCCACGAACGAGCTCGGCGCGCCATCGTTGCGGTCGCCGCGGCGACCGGCACGCGGCGCGCGCCAGCCGGCACGACCGGCGCCCGGAGCGCCACGAGGAGCCGCCTTGAGGGCACGCTTCTTCGCCGCGTCGTCGGCCCAGCTCGAACTGAGCTTCTCGGACTTGATCGACTTCTTGTCGCCGGGCTTGGCAACGCCGGGCGCGGCCGCACCGGGTGCGCCGACCTTCTTGTGGATCGTGCCCTTGATCGCTTCGGCCGGCTTGGCGGGCTCTTCGGGCTTCTTCGCGACGAGCACCTTCTTGGGCGCGTTCATCATCGTGCGAATCGCGGCGGCTTCGTCCTCGGCAGCCTTGCGGCGCTTGGCCAGATCGGCCGCCCGCTGCTTCTCTTCGTTCTCGATCGTGCCTGCCTTGACGACCCGCAATGCCGGCTTGACCGGCTCGGCGACGACGGGTTTTGCTTCGGCGGGTTTGGCGTCACCTGCCTTGGCCTCGACCGGTTTTGTCGCCGGCGCCTGGGGGCTTGCCGCGGCGGCCGCGGCAGCTTCCGCCGCCAGCTTCGCGGCAGTTTCACGAGCCCGCAACTCGGCGACTTCACGCTCGGCGCGTTCCTGCGCTTCGCGCAGGCGCTGCTGCTCCTTCAGCTCTTCTTCCTGAACGCGAAGGCGCTCGGCCTCTGCGTGCGCTTCTTCCTCGCGACGACGCAACTCGGCCTCGTGCGATTCGGTCGCTTCCACGTCTTCGGTAGGCGCGGCCGCCTCGTCGCGCTTGACGAAAGTGCGCTTCTTGCGCACCTCGACCTGGATGGTGCGCGCCTTGCCGCTCGAATCGGCCTGCTTGATCTCGCTGGTCGACTTGCGTGTCAGCGTGATCTTCTTGCGCTCGACGCCGGGCGCGGCGCCGTGGGCAGTGCGCAGGTGATCGAGCAGGCGAGCCTTGTCGCTCTCGGTGACGGAGTCGTCGGTCGAGGCCTTGCTGACGCCTGCCGATTGCAGCTGCTCGAGCAGCGCCGCGGCCGGGCGATTCAGTTCCGCGGCTAGTTGCGCGACGGTGGTCGATGCCATGTGTGTGTCTATCCTTGCGTTGCGGCTTCTTGTGCTGCCGCGGCTTGCGTTTCGGCGGCGAACCAGTGCTGGCGCGCCTTCATGATCAGGTCTTTCGCCGTCTCGGCGTCGACCCCGGAAATCTCCATCAGCTCGTCGCCCGCCAGGTCGGCCAGCTCGTCGAGGCTGTTCACGCCACCGGCATTCAGCTTGCTGATGAGCTCGGGCGTGAGGCCTTCGAAGTCGTTCAGGTCCTGCGACACTTCGCCGGCGTTCTCGGCCTTGGCGAGCTCCATCGTCAGCAGTGCCTGCTTGGCGCGGGCGCGCAACTCGTTGACCGTGTCTTCGTCGAAGCTTTCGATCTCGAGCATTTCCTGCATCGGCACGTAGGCGACTTCTTCGAGACTCGCAAAGCCCTCGGCGATCAGGATGTCGGCCACCTCGGCATCGACGTCGAGCTTGTCGACGAAGAGCTTCCTCACCGAGTCGGACTCGTTTGCCTGCTTCGACGCCGACTCTTCGGCGGTCATGATGTTGATGCGCCAGCCGGTCATCTCGGAGGCCAGGCGCACGTTCTGTCCGCCGCGGCCGATCGCGATGGCGAGGTTTTCCTCGTCGACGACGACGTCCATCGCATGTCGCTCTTCATCGACGACGATCGACTGCACGTTGGCCGGCGCGAGTGCACCGATCACGAACTGCGCCGGGTCTTCCGACCAGAGCACGATGTCGACGCGTTCGCCCGCCAGCTCGTTGGTCACTGCGTTGACGCGCGAGCCACGCACGCCGACACAGGTGCCGATCGGATCGACGCGCTTGTCGTGCGACTGCACCGCGATCTTGGCGCGCGAGCCAGGGTCTCGGGCGCAGGACTTGATCTCGAGCAGTTTTTGCTCGATCTCGGGCACTTCCTGGGCGAACAACTCGATCATGAAGCCGGGCGACGAGCGCGACAGCAGGATCTGCGGCCCGCGCAAGGTGGGATCGACCTCGGCGATGTAGGCGCGAACCCGATCGCCCGTGCGCAGGTTTTCCTTCGGGATCATTTCCGAACGGCGCAGCCGCCCTTCGATGCGGCCCGATTCGACGATCACGTCGCCCTTGTCGAGGCGCTTGACGGTGCCGACGAAGATCTTCTCGCCGCGCGAGAGAAAGTCGGTCAGCAGCTGCTCGCGCTCGGCGTCGCGGATCTTCTGCAGGATCACCTGCTTGGCCGCCTGCGCACCGATCCGGCCGATCGAGACCGACTCGATCTGCTCTTCGATGTAGTCGTCGACCTCGATGTCGGCGATCTGCTCGACCGCCTCGAAGTGGAGGACCTCGGAATCCGGCAGCTGCAGGCCGGCCTCGTCCGGAACGACATGCCAGCGACGGAAAGTTTCGTACTGACCGGTCTCGCGATCGACCGAGACGCGGATGTCCACCTCGCCGCCTTGCAGCTTTTTCGATGCAGAGGCCAGCGCAGCTTCGACCGCCTGGAAGACGATCTCGAGGTCGACGCTCTTCTCGCGCGAGATCGCGTCCACCAGCATCAACAGTTCACGGTTCATTGAATCCGACCTCCGTCCATCACGTTCTGTGCGCCTGCCTCGGGGCCCGGCGCACCCTGCGGAGCGGACCGGCGCCCCTTGAAATCGATCACCGGAACGAGCCGCGCCTCGCGCACCTCGTCCATCGAGAAGTCCAGCACTTTCACTTCGTCGCCGCCGCCTTCTTCGGTCACCACGCCGGCCGCGGCGGCGCGTGCCTGCGCAGACCGGCTCGCCGCATGTTTCTTGGCCGCTGCCTTGGCTGCCGTGTCCGCCAGCACGATCCGCCAGTCGGCGCCGTTGGCGAGCAGCTCGCCGCGAAAGCGCTTGCGGCCCTTGAACGGCACCTTCAAGGTGACTTCGACCTGCTCGCCCGAAAAGCGCGCGAAATCGGCTGCACTCTTCAGCGGCCGGTCGAGCCCGGGCGACGACACCTCGAGCCGCTCGTAGGCCGTGCCCTCGACCTCGAGCACGTGCTGGAGCTGCCGGGTGACCTTCTCGCAGTCGTCGACGTTGATGAATCGCTCCACCCCGACCGCGGCCGGATGGTCGATCGTCACGCGCAGCAGACCGCCGGGCGCGCGCTCGACCTCGACGAGGTCGTAGCCGAGCCCGCGGACAGTGGTCTCGATGTCGGCGTGCTGACTCATGAGAAAGACAAATGGTGCCTGGGAGCCTGAGAAAAAGTGGACGTTCAAGAAACAGTGCAAAAGACGATCAGCCAAAAAAAATGGGCCGGAAGATCCGCCCACTTGACGCTATCTGGGAAAACCGGAATTGTATCCATTCGCGCGCCTACCGGCAAGACGGGAGGCTGTCAAGAGGCCAGGGCGCCGTCTGGCCGCATGCCAGAATCCGCCGCCCTTCCCTGCTACGGAGCCTCCCGATGGGATTTCTCGCCGGCAAACGCTTTCTCGTCACGGGCGTTCTTTCCAACCGCTCGATCGCCTACGGCATTGCCCGCGCCTGCCGGCGCGAAGGCGCCGAGCTCGCTTTCAGCTACCAGGGCGAACGATTTCGCGACCGCGTCGCCGGGTTTGCGGCCGAATTCGGCTCCACGCTTCTCTACGACTGCGACGTGTCCGAGGACGCCCAGATCGAAGCCATGTTCGCTGCCCTCGGCGAGACCTGGCCCACTTTCGACGGCTTCGTCCACTCGATCGGCTATGCGCCCAAGGAAGCGATTGCCGGCGACTTCCTCGAGGGCCTGTCGCGCGAGGCGTTCCGGATCGCTCACGACATCTCGAGCTACAGCTTTCCGGCGCTGGCCAAGGCGGCCGCGCCGCGCCTGAGCAACAAGGCCGCGCTCCTGACCCTGACCTACCTGGGGGCGCTTCGCAGCGTTCCCAACTACAACACGATGGGATTGGCCAAAGCCTCGCTCGAGGCCTCGGTCCGCTACCTGGCGACGAGCCTGGGCCCGCGCGGCATCCGGGTCAACGGCATTTCAGCCGGGCCGATCAAGACCTTGGCCGCGTCGGGCATCAAGGGCTTCGGCAAGATCCTCGACGTGGTCGAGCAGAACGCGCCCTTGCGCCGCAACGTGACGATCGACGACGTGGGCAACGTCGCCGCCTTCCTGCTCTCGGACCTGGCGGCCGGGGTGACTTCGGAGATCACCTACGTCGACGCCGGCTTCAGTCACGCCATGGGCGGCGTGTCGGCGGCGGCGACGCAGTCCACGTAGTACTTTCCTTCGGCCACGCCCATGCCCTCGGCCATCAGGCCGTGAACGTCCGTGTCGAAACCGGGGAAGGCGTTGTTGAACTCGCGCGTGAAGCGCAGGTAGTCGACGATCTTCTTGTTGAAGCGCTCGCCCGG
>JBDTNU010000358.1:0-4482 GCA_039933535.1 Caldimonas sp.
TCGATCGTCGGCCTGACCTTCATCCGCGACAGCGACATCCGTGCCGACTACTTCACCAAGAACATCGACAAGTACGGCGGCCTGATCGAGTTCTACCGCAGCCCGGCGCGGGTCGCCTGGACGCCGACCGGCAACAACGTCCCCGACTACCCGAAGCTCGCGCAGCTGTGGTGGAAGAACGTGGCCGTGGCGGTGACCGGCGAGAAGACGCCGCAGCAGGCGATGGACAACCTCGCGGTCGAGATGGACGACGTGATGGCACGTCTGCAACGCGCCGGCATGGCGCACTGCGCACCGAAGCTGAACCCGAAGAGCAGCCCCGACAAGTGGCTCTCCGATCAGCATGCGCCGTGGAAGAAGCTGGCCAACGAGAAGCCCAAGGGCGAGACCGTGGCCTACGACCAGCTGCTGAACGCGTGGAAGGCGGGCAAGGTGCGCTGAACGCGCGTCCCCTGCTGACGTGAGCCTGCGCCCTGCCGATCTCCGCGATCGGCAGGGCGCTATTCTTTGCGACCCATGAACATCGTCTTCCGCTGCGACCCGACACTGATCGACGTGCTGCCGCGTCCGGTACCGGCCAAGGCCGCGCTGCCCGACTGGCTGCGGCAGATGGCGCCGCGCGTGCCCTCTGCCGTGCATCAGCGTCCGGTCCGCACGGTCAAGCAATGCCCGCCTTTCGTCGACGCGATGGCGCACGGCTTCATGATCCTGCTGCCCTGCGATGTGCGCGTGCACCGGGAGCAGTTCGGCTGGGACTGGCCGCTCGCGCCGCTGGCCCTGCGCGACCATCCGCGCGCGCCGCTCAGCTTTCATGTGCCCGAGCAAGTCGCCGGTTCGCCGCTCGCGCACGGCAGCCGCTCGGCTTTGAAGTTCAACAGCTTCTGGACCATCGAGCTCGACCCGGGCTGGTCGCTGATGGCGGTTCACCCGATCAATCGCAACGACCTGCCGTTTCGACTGATCACCGGCCTGGTCGACGCCGACCGGTTCAACGACGTCGGCATCAACTTTCCGGCGCTGTGGACCGATCCGGAGTTCGACGGCGTGCTGGCGCGCGGCACGCCGATCGCGCAGTGCTTTGCCGTGCCGCGCGAGACGCCGACGCTGCAGTTCGAGGCGATGTCGGAAGCGAACGTGCGCCGCTATGCCGATCTGGCGCAGCAGATCATGACCGGGCCCGGCGTCTATCGAAAGCGCTATCGCAGCAAGCGCGGTGCAGGCTAGCGCGCAGCGTCGCCGCACTCAGGCGGGCATCGTCCGCAGGTGCTCGCGCAGCTCGTCGAGCTTGAGCCAGAGGCGTCCGCAGCCCGGTGCGGCAAGCGCATGCGCGATCCGCCCGAAGCTTTCTTCGTGCAGACGGTAGGCGCGGCCGTAGGCACGCATCGCCTCGTCGATCCGGCCGGCTTCCTGCAGCACGATGCCTAGATTGACCTCGACCTCGGCCCGCGGCGGCGCGACGCGCAGCAGCACGCGCAACGCCTGTGCCGCGCCTTCCAGATCGCGGCGATCCTGGCGCACCAGCGCCAGCGCGAACCACGCGCCAGCATGCGCGGGGAGCTGCGCCACGACCCCGGCATAGGCGCGCTCGGCGGCTGGCAGATCGGCCGCGGCGCGCGCCACGTCGCCCGCGACCATCAGCGAGGGCGCGTGGTCCGGGCGCAGGGCCAGGCTGGCCGCGATGCATTCGCCGGCACGCGCGAGCTGGCCGCCTTTCAGACACAGGACGGCCAGCAATTGCAGCACCGCAGGGTGCGGCGGATAGTCGGCCCGGGCCTGCTCGCAACGCTGCATCGCGCGCTCGGCACGACCCTCATTCGCTTCCGCGATCGCCAGCGCGAGGGCCTGCTCGATCGACGCCACCGCTGCCTTCATGGGCGAGGTCCGCTCAGCGCAGAACGGGCGCGTCGGGCAGCTCGTTTCGACTCGATTCGCCCGGCGCGAGCGCGAAATGCCGCACCAGGATCGCGTCGACCGCGTCGATCGCCTGGATCAGTCCGGTCTCGAACCCTCCGCCCTGAAACGCGGTGCGCATCGCGGCGCCGATCTGTTGCCACTCGGCCGGCTCGACGTGAGGGTTCAGGCCACGGTCGGCAACGATCTCGATCGCCCGCTCGGCGAGCAGCAGGTAGACCAGCACGCCGTTGTTCTGCTCGGTATCCCAGACGCGCAGCTTGCCGAACATCGCCACCGCACGATCGCGCGCGCTCGCGTTGCGCAGCAGGTAGCTGAACGGCAGCCCGGCCTCGACGCAGACGCGGATCTGGCCGCTGTGCCGCGCTTCGCTGGCCGCGACACGCGCCTCGACGCGACCGAGCGCGCTGGGACCGAGCGCGCGCCTGGCGTCGCCTTCGTCGAACAGGCGATGCTTGAGCAGGCGCGGCAGCCAGTGCGCCATCACCACCGCCCCGAGGCACCACCGCCGTCGAAGTTGCCGCCACCGCCCGAGCTGAAACCACCGCCACCGCCGAACCCGCCCCCACCTCCGCCACCGCCGCCGCCACCCCAGAAGATCGGCAGACCCCCCAGGCCGCCGCCGCGGCCGGTGCCCACGCCCATCACGCCGACCAGGAACAGCGCGACCACGCCCGCGCCGCCTGCAATCAGCGCGCTCGCGGTCAGCCACCAGCCGATCGCGCCGACGCCGACGCCGGTTGCCAGCGCGCCGAGCTTGCGGCCCATCACACGGCTGAGGATGCCGCCGAGGATGGGCACGCCGACGAACAGAAAGATGGCGATCGACTGGAAGTCGAAGCCGCCGCCGGAGGAGCGCGCGCGGTTCTGGCCGTTCTGTCGCGCGGGCGCAGGCAGGCCCTCGCTGGCGATGCGTTCGCCGAGGCGATCGACGGCGGTGTTGAGGCCGCCCGCATAGTCGCCGGCCTTGAAGGCGGGGACGATCTGCTGGCTGATGATTCGGCCCGCCGCGATGTCGGGCACCGCGCCTTGCAAGGCCTTGGCGACCTGGATCTGCACGGCTCGATCGTTCTTGGCGACGACGACGATCAGGCCGTCGCCGACATCACGACGCCCGACCTTCCATTGCTCGCCAACCCGCTGCGCGAACGACGCGATGTCTTCCGGCGCCGTGGTCGGCACGATCAGGATCACGATCTGCGCGCCGTTCGCGGTCTCGATCGCCGCGAGCTTGTTGGACAGCGCCTCGCTCTGCTGCGGCGTCAGCGTCGCGGTCTGGTCGACGACGCGACCGTTGAGCGGCGGCACCGGCAGCACGCCCTGCGCGAAGCCCGCGACGGCCGAGAACAGGAGCGCGGCGGCAGCGGCGAAAGAGCGCATCGCCGAACGCGGTCGCGAGACGGAAGCGATCAGCGCGGCGCCGACGCGGGCTTGTTGAAGTCGACCGTCGGCGGCACCGAGATCTGCGCTTCGTTCTGGACCGTGAAGTTGGGCTTGGTCTTGTAGCCGAACACCATCGCCGTCAGGTTGGTCGGAAAGCTGCGCGCCTTGACGTTGTATTCGGCGACGGTCTGCACGTACTTGTTACGCGCCACCGTGATGCGGTTTTCGGTGCCTTCGAGCGTGACGCGCAGGTCCTGGAACGCCTGGTTGGCGCGCAGGTTCGGGTACTGCTCGCTCACCACCAGAAGGCGCGACAGCGCGCTGCTCAGCTCGCCCTGCGCCTTCTGGAACTTGTCGAAGGCCTCGGGGTCGTTGATCAGCTCCGGCGTCGCCTGGATCGAGGTGGCCTTCGAGCGCGCTTCGATCACGCGGGTCAGGGTCTCCTGCTCGAAGTTGGCTTCGCCCTTGACCGTGGCGACGATGTTGGGGATCAGGTCGGCGCGCCGCTGGTACTGGTTCAGCACCTCGGACCAGGCCGCCTTCACGCCTTCGTCGAGACGCTGGAAGTCGTTGTAGCCGCAGCCCGACAAGGCAAGCACGGAGATGCAAGCGGCTGCGGCCAGGCCGAGCCGGCGAGCGATCACGAGAGGAAAGAGGTGGCGCATCGCGCGTCCTTGGTTCGTATCAACCGGGCGATCGTAGCGCGCTGCGATGGGGCTTCGTCGTGCCCGGGCTTTCGCGTTCCGGGGCCGACGCGGCCAGGGTGATCGCCGGGCGCTCGGCGCGCAGCAGGACGATCGGCGGCGGGCTCCAGCCGGTCAGCTCGTATTTCAGGTCTTCGCGCCGTACCCGCGCCATCGGCCGCAAGGCATCGGCAAGCGCCGTCAGCCGCACCCGATCGACGCCATTGGCAGCGCGGTCCAGCTCGGCCTCGGGGTTGCGCAGCAGGCTGGCCAGCCAGACGGCCTCGGCCGCGTCGAGCGCGGTCGCGTGCTTGCCGAAGTAGTGCAGCGCCGCCGCCTCGCCGCCGCACTGGCCGTCGCCCCAGGGCACGACCGCGAGATAGAGCTGCAACACGCGTGCCTTGCCGAGCGTGCGGTCAAGCTCCACGGCGTAGAGCAGCTCGCGCACCTTGCGCGCGGCGCTGCGCTCGTCGCCGGTGTAGAGCAGCTTGGCGAGCTGCTGCGA
>JBDTNU010000359.1:0-4477 GCA_039933535.1 Caldimonas sp.
GCGGCAGCGGCCGTTGCCGGCCGGCCTTGCCCTTGACGGTGATGTACTTGCCGGCATTGCGCAGCAGGAAGCGTTGCAGCATCACCAGCGGGAACGTCATCGCGACGATGCAGACGGCGACCGCCGCCATCAGGTGGTACGACGGCGTGCCCAGCTTGTTGGTGAGCTTGTAGAGGTAGGTGGCGAGCACCAGGTGGCCTTCGGGGTCGCCGAGCACGAGCGGCAGGCCGAAGATCTCGAAGCCGAGAAAGAACACCAGCACCCCCGAGAAGAGCAGCGACGGCGTGACCATCGGCAGGCTGACGTCGCGCGCCACCTGGAACGGCGTCGAGCCGGTCATGCGCGCTGCCTCCTCGACGTCGGAGCCCAAGCTCTTCAGGGCGGACGACGAATAGAGGTAGACATGCGGCACGTGAGTCAGCCCGGCGATGATGGCGATGCCCGTCAGCGAGTACACGTTCCACGGCACGCCCCCGAAAAGGTCCTTGGCCCACACCGAATAAAAGCCCACCGGGCCGGCTGAGACGACGTAGCCGAAGCCGAGCACCATCGGCGAAACGAACACCGGAATCAGCAGCAGCGGCTCGATCCAGCCCCGGCCGGGCAGATCGGTGCGGATCATCAGGAAGGCCAGGATGCCGCCGAGCGGCACCGCGATCAGCGCCATCGCGCCGGCAATCACCAGCGAGTTCTTGAGTGAATCCCAGAAGTCGCTGTCGTCGAAGATGAACGAGAAGGCGCCGAGGCTGGCCTTGTGCGGCATGAAGAACGGCGCATCGAGAAAGCTCTGGTAGAAGATCAGGCCGAGCGGCAGGAAGACGGCCAGCGCCGTCACGCCGATGACGCCGCCGCGGGCGAGGCCGATTCGCATGAAGGCCGATCGCGCCTTCGCCTACTTGCCCGCCTTCATCGCCGCCGACCACTGCTTGAGGAAGTCGAGGCGCTTGGTCTGGTCGAGATAGGTGAGCAGGTCGGCGCTGACCGGGATCGGCTTGGCGGCGTTGCCGAGCAGCTTGGTGTAGCCGGCGACCGTCATCTCGCCTTCGACGTCGCTGCGAATCGAGCCGAGCTCGGACTGGTTGGCGATGATCGTCTGGCCGCGCTTGGACAGGATGTAGTCGAGCCAGAGCTTGGCCGCGTTCGGGTTCTTGGCAGTCTTGGACGCGAACATGACGCGCGACATGACGAGCGCGTAGTCCTTGGGCAGGACGATGCCGATGCTCGCATCCTTCTTGGCACGCAATGCCGCGTACGAATTGAAGATGTTGAAACCGAGCAGGTTCTCGCCCGAGCTGATCCGCTCCATCATCGTTCCGGCGCTCGACTGCACGCGCGGGCCGACCATGCCGAGCGCCTTGACCATGTCCCAGAACTGTGGGTTGTACTTGCTGTCTTGCGTGATCAGCAGGAAACCGACGCCGGACTTCTCGATGTCGTAGGTCGTGACCTTGCCCTTGAGCTTCTCGGTCTTGGTCGTGAAGACGCGCAGCAGATCGGCGTGGCTTTGCGGAATCTCGTCGCCACTCAGCAGGCGCTTGTTGTAGACGATTGCCAGCGGCTCGTAGGTCGTGCCGAAGGCCTCGTTCTTCCACACCGCCCACGACGGCAGTCCGGCGATCTCGGGCGACGCATAGGTGAGCGCGCCGCCGTCGTTGACCAGCTTGATCTGCAAGTCCATCGCCGAGCTCCACAGCACGTCGGCCGAGCCCGCGCCCGCCGCTTTCTCGCTGATGAAGCGGTTGTAGACCTCGGTCGAGTTCATGTCGTTGTACTCGACCGAGATGCCGGGATAGAGCGCCTGGAAGTCCTTGATCAGGAAGCCCGCGGCCGCGGTGTCGGTCGTGCTGTACACGACGACCTTTCCTTCCTTCTTGGCTGCCGCGATGGTCTCGGCATAGTTGGCGGGGTAGCCGGCGGGAACCTGCGCGGCAGCGTGAAAGCTGGCCAGCGTGGCGGCGGCGCCGAGTGCGATTGCAACGAGTTTCATGTCTGCTCACTCAACAAGAAAGGAAGGGGCCGGCGGGATCGAGCCAGCGCCCACCGTACAGCGCCGACTATCACGCGGCACAAGGTTCGCCGCAACCGGCCGAACCCCAACCCACTCAGGCCGATGCACCTGCCGCGATCGCGCGCTGACGCTGCAACTCGAGGCCCGCCGAGTCGACGGCGGTGGCGCTCGTGTCCCAGCCCTGCATGTGCCTGATCGCTATCCCGGCCAGCGCCACGATCCCTTCGTGCTGGTCATTCAGGCAGGGCACGTAGGTGAACTCCTTGCCGCCCGCGCCCAGAAAGGCCGCACGTGCTTCCTGGTCGATCTCCTCGAGCGTCTCGAGGCAATCGACGGCGAAGCCGGGGCACATGACGTCGACCCGGCCGATGCCTTTTTGCGCCAGCGCGATCAAGGTCGGCTCCGTATAAGGCCTCAGCCATTCGGCCTTGCCGAAGCGGCTCTGGAACGTGACGACCATCGAATCGTCGCGCAGCTTCAGTCGCTCGCCGAGCAGCCGCCCGGTCTTCAGGCATTCGCAGTGATAGGGGTCGCCGAGCTCGAGGGTCCGCCGCGGCACGCCGTGAAAGCTGAGCACCAGCCTGTCGGGCCGCCCGTACATCATCCAGTGATCGTTCACGCGCTTGGCAAGCGCGCCGATGTAGGCCGGATCGTCGTGGTAGTGCTTGACGAAGCGCAGCTCGGGGCCGTTGCGAACGTTCTTCATCCAGGCACCGACATCGTCGCTGACGCTTGCCGTCGTCGAGGCCGCGTACTGCGGATACAGCGGCAGGACGAGGACGCGATCGGCTCCTTCGGCCTTCAACGCGTCGAGCGCGCCGGCGATCGACGGCTGCCCATAGCGCATCGCGTGACGCACCAGAACGGGATGACCGCGCTGGCCGAGGTAGCCGCGCAGCAGCACGGCCTGCTTCTCCGTCCAGATCTTGAGCGGAGAGCCTTCGGGGGTCCAGATGCTCGCGTACTTGCGCGCCGATCGGGCCGGCCGCACGCGCAGGATCACGCCATGCAGGATTGGCCACCAGAGCAGGCGCGGAATCTCTACGACGCGCGGGTCGCTCAGGAACTGGGCGAGATAGCGGCGCACCGCGACCGGCGTCGGCTCGTCGGGCGTTCCGAGGTTGCACAGCAGAACCGCGGTCTTCGCCGCCTTGCCGTGGGCAAAGGCCGGCTCGGGAGCGACGCTCATCGGCTCGCAGGCGCTAGCAAGATGGCGGCGGGTCAGGGCTTCAGCCCGAACTCGAACGGCGCCTGGCGCTGCGTATCGGCGAATTTCATGATCTCGAAGCGCACGCAGGGACTGACCGGCTCGGTCGGCGGCGTGCCGAGGCCGATCACGCCCGTGCCATGAAGGGTGCAGCTGCCGCGCCTGAGACTGATCGTCTCCGGGTCGTTGTCGAAGCGGACGTAGGTGCCGTTGTAGCTGAGGTCGGTGAGCTGGAAGGTACCTCCGTGCCAATCGATCCTGGCGTGCGATCGCGAGACGCGGTTGTCGTCGATGATGTAGGTGGCCTGCGGGCTGCGGCCGAGCACGACCGGCAGGCTGGCTCCGGAATAGATGCGGTTCAGCTCGAGCCAGACCAGGCGGATGCCTTCGGGCTCGATCGATGCCGGCGCCATGTCGCCGAACGCCGTCGCCGCGGTGTCCCCGAACCGGCGCACCGCTTCGAGCAGGTGCACGTGCACAGGTTCGACGCGGCCTCGCAACTGCATCCGGTCGAGGCTGCGAAAGCGCAACCGCTCCCAGTCCTGGAGGATCTCGACGACGCTCAAGGTGGCCAGCGTCTCGTTGTCGCCGGCGTGGTCGAGCAGGCGCGCCGCGACGTTGACGGCGTCGCCGAAGACATCGCCCGACATCTCGACGACCTCGCCGTGGTCGAGGCCGACCTGAAGCTTGAGCGCCACAGGTGGCCGCAACTCGGGCAATTCGGGCGACGCCTCCGGCGGCAGGCCGATGCGCGCAAGCGAATCGTGCATGTCGTCGGATGCCGCGATTGCGGCCGAGGGTCGTGGAAAGATCGCCATGAGTCCGTCGCCGAGCGTCTTGACGACCTTGCCGCCGTGCTCGTCGACCACCCGCGCCAGGAGCGCGACGCTCTGCGTGACGACGGCCGTCGCGTCGGCGTTGCCGAGCGTCTCGTACATCGACGTGCTGCCGCGCAAATCGGCAAAAAGGACGGTACGTTGGAAGACCTGGGTCATGCCGGAAGGTGCCTGCAGCGCATCGCTGCGAAGTTTATAGCGGTCTGCACAGCAAAAAGGGTTCCAGCCTGGCGGCGGGAACCCTCTTCATGACGATGCCGGATCAGAGCGTGTCGAGGTAGGTACGTAGCTTGTCCGAGCGACTCGGGTGCTTGAGCTTCCTGATCGCCTTGGCTTCGATCTGGCGGATCCGCTCGCGCGTCACGTCGAATTGCTTGCCGACTTCCTCGAGCGTGTGGTCGGTCGACATCTCGATGCCGAAGCGCA
>JBDTNU010000360.1:0-4471 GCA_039933535.1 Caldimonas sp.
CCGACAAGATCAAGTCGATGGCGATGCGGGTGCGCGCCGAGATCGAGGCCGAGGCGCTGCGCATGATGAACGACGCGCATAACATGCTCTCGCCCGAAGCGCGCATGTCGGCGCTGCGCATGCGCCTGGTCGAGAAGGCCGAAGGCATCATTCGCGAATCGGTCAAGCCGATGGAGCGGATCGAGGGCATCAAGATCCTGCACGTCGATGGGCTCGGCGGCGGGGGCGGCGGCGGTGGCATGAACGGCGATGGCCACGGCGGCAACTTTTCCGACGGCCTGGTGAATTCCGCGTTGCGCTTTCGTGCCCAGGCGCCGCTGGTCGACCAGTTGCTGCGCGAGATCGGCATCGAGGGCGGCGACATCCAGCGCCTGGTGGGCGGTGTGAGCGGCGCCCAGGTGGCCTTGCCGCCGGCACCGCCAACCGCGCCCAAGGAGTAGCCCATGATCAAGGTCTATGTGTCGTCGGTGATCGACGCGAGCGCCGACACCGTGTGGTCGCGCATCCGCGATTTCAACGGCCTGCCGCAATGGCATCCGGCGATTGCCGACAGCCGCATCGAGAACGGCGAATCCAGCGATCGCGTCGGCTGCATCCGTCACTTCCACACCAGGGACGGCGGCATGATCCGCGAGCGCCTGCTCGCCCTTTCCGATTACGACTATTCGTGCGTCTACGGGATCATCGAGAGTCCGATGGGCGTCGAGAACTACGTCGCCACCGTCAAGCTCACGCCGGTGACCGATGGCGCGCGCTGCTTTGCCGAATGGAGCGCCGAGTTCGACTGCGCCGAAGAGCGCGAAAGGGAGCTTGTCGAGACAATCGGCAACGGCGTGTTCCAGGGCGGATTCGATGCATTGAAGCGTCACTTCGGCAGGAGATAGGCCTTGCTCCAGCACGTCGTCAGGTCGACCGTGATCGACGCGCCGATCGCGCGCGTCTGGGCCGTGCTCCGCGAATTCAACAGCCACGACCAGTGGCACGACGTGGTCGCCGATAGCCGCATCGAAGGCAGCGATCGCGGCGACCAGGTGGGCTGCGTGCGCAGCTTCACGCTGAAGGACGGCGCCCGCATCCGCGAGCAGTTGCTGACCTTGTCCGACACCGAATACAAGAGCACCTATTGCATCGTCGAAGCGACCGTGCCTTTGCAGCGCTACGTCGCCACCTTGACGCTGAAGCCCGTGACCGACGGCGACCGCACCTTCTGGCATTGGGAATCGACTTTCGCCACGCCGCCGGGACAGGAACGCGAGTTGCGCGAGATGGTGGCGCGCGATGTCTACGAGGCCGGCTTCGCGAACCTGCGCCGCTATCTGGGCCAGGGCAGCGATCGTGGTGGCGTCACCGCGGCGGCCATGCCTTCGGCGCTGCCGCTGCCGTCGCGCCGCGCCGTCGTGCACCGCTACGGCGGACCGGAAGTGCTGAAGGCCGATGACGCAGAAGCGCCGGCGCCGAACGCCGGTGAAGTGCGGATCCGACAGCGCGCGATCGGCGTCAACTACTTCGATGTCTATCTGCGCAAGGGTTGGATTCCTTCCATGTTGCCGCTGCCGGGCGTATTGGGCATGGAGGCCGCGGGCACCGTCGTCGACGTCGGCGCGAACGTGAACGGCTTTCTGCCCGGCGATCGCGTCGCGTATCTGGGCCCCGTGCCGGGCGCCTACTGCAGCGTGCGCACGGTGCCGGCCGAGTGGGTCGTGCGCCTGCCGCCGGACGTCGAGGACGAGACCGCCGCGGCGATGCTGCTCAAGGGCATCACGGCCGACTTCCTGCTGCGCGACCTCGGTCACGTGCGCGCCGGCACGCGCCTGCTCGTGCACGCTGCCGCCGGCGGCGTCGGCCTGCTCGCCTGCGCCTGGGCACACCGGATCGGCGCGACCGTGATCGGCACCGTCTCGAGCGAAGAAAAGGCGCGGGTCGCACGCGAGCACGGCTGCGCCTACCCGATCGTGACGCGCGAGCATCGCTTTGCCGACACCGTGCAGGCGCAGTTCGGCGGCGCCGACGTCGTCATCGACGGCATCGGCGACGCGGCGCGCGAGGAGAACTTCGCGGCGCTCGCGCGTCGTGGCCACTGGATCAGCCTCGGCCAGGCCACCGGCGCGTTGCAGCCGATCTCTGCCGATCGGCTGGTGCAGAAGTCGATCACGTTCTCGCGGCCGGTCGTGTTCGACTACGTGGCCACGCATGCCGACCTCGACGAGCGAGCTGGCCGGGTCTGGGCCGCGCTGGCCGACGGCAGCTTGAAGCCGCCGCCGATCGAGCGCCACGCGCTCGGCGATGCGGCCGGTGCGCACGAGCGGCTCGAATCGCGGCGGACGATCGGCGCGCTGGTCCTGATCGCGTGAGAATCGCCGCAACAGCCAAGAGGAGGCCGCGATGATCGTCGGCATGAACCACTTCACCGTCATTGCCGAAGACCGGCAGAAGACGCTCGATTTCTACGTCGGCCTGCTCGGCCTGGCCGAGGGCTATCGGCCCGACCTGGGCTTCGACGGCGCTTGGCTCTACGGCGACGGCACGCAGGCACTGCTGCACCTCTACTTCGACCGCAAGCCGCCCGCCCAGCGCGCGGGCGTGATCGACCACATGGCGTTCACGGCCAGCGACGTGAAAGCCGTGAAGACCCGCTTCGATGATGCAGGCATCAAGTACGACTTGCGCCGCCAGACCGGTTCCGGGATCTGGCAGCTTTTCACCTACGACCCCAACGGCGCCAAGGTCGAGCTCGACTTCGACCCCGCGGAGAGCCTCTGAGCGCGAGGGTTTCATTGGGGCGTGTAGGCTTCGGCCTTCGCGTTTCACTGCTCCCGCATCTTCAATGGCACCGCATCCCTACTACGAGCGGCACATCTTCTTCTGTCTCAACGACCGTGAGAACGGCGAGGATTCGTGCGCCCACCACGGCGCCAAGGCGGGCTTCGACCACTGCAAGTCGCGCGTCAAGAAAGAGCAGCTCGCCGGGCCCGGGAAGATCCGTGTCAACAAGGCGGGCTGCATGGATCGCTGCGCCGGCGGCCCGGTCGCCGTGGTCTACCCCGAAGGCACCTGGTACACCTATGTCGACAACAGCGACATCGACGAGATCGTCGACTCGCACCTGAAAGAGGGCAAGGTCGTCGAACGCTTGCTGTTGCCCGCCAACGTCGGACGCTAGCTCGAGCATGAATCCGCGCACGGTTCGCGAAGAGATCGCCGGGCCTGCGGGGCGCATGGAATGCGCTGTCGACCGGCCGGAGGGCGCAGCGCGCGGCGTCGCGGTGGTCTGCCATCCCCATCCGCAGCACGGCGGCACGCTCGACAACAAGGTCGTGCAGACGGTGGCGCGCGCCTTCATGCAGCTCGGCTGGGCCAGCGTGCGCTTCAATTTTCGCGGCGTCGGCCGATCCGAGGGCACCTGGGACGAAGGGCGCGGCGAAGTCGATGACGCGCTGGCCGTCGTCGCAGCCACGCGCGCGCGGCCGGAGTTCGCTGCCTTGCCCCTCGCGCTCGCCGGCTTTTCATTCGGCGGCTACGTCGCTGCCACGACGGCCGCGCGCCTGGCCGATGCCGGCAAGCCGCTGCGGCTGGTGCTCGTCGGCCCTTCGACGCAGAAGCAGGAGGTTCCACTGGTGCCGGCCGACACCGTCGTCGTTCACGGCGAAAGCGACGACGTCGTTCCGCTCGCCGCCACGCTCGACTGGGCCCGCCCGCAGTCCTTGCCCGTGATCGTGCTGCCGGGCGTCGGCCACTTCTTCCACGGCCAGCTCGCCTTGCTGAAAACCGTGCTCGTGCGTGAACTGCACGAGCTCGCGGCGATCTGACCCTCTTCATTTCCTGACTTACAACTCTTCGATGCCGACTCGCCACTTGCTTGCCGCGCGCCTTGCCGCGCTCTTTCTTGCCGCGTTGCTCGCCACCGTGGCATCGGCCCAGGCGCCGCAACCGCCCGAGGTCGCCGCCAAGAGCTTCATCGTGCTCGACCTCACCACCAACCAGACGCTTGCCGAGCGCAACGCCGACGCGGCGGCCGACCCGGCGTCGCTGACCAAGCTGATGACGGCCTACGTCGTCTTCCAGGCCCTGCGCGAGAAGAAGCTGACGCTCGAGCAGGCGCTGCCCGTGTCGACCCGCGCCTGGGCCGAGCGCAAGGGCGGCGGCTCGCTGATGTTCATCGACACGACGATGCACCCGAAGGTCGACGAGCTGCTCAAGGGCCTGATCGTGCAAAGCGGCAACGACGCGGCGGTGGCGCTTGCCGAAGCCGTGGGCGGCACGGTCGAGGGGTTCGTGGCGATGATGAACCGGCAGGCGCAGGCCTGGGGGCTGAAGAACACCGAGTTCAAGAACGTCGCCGGGCTGACCGAGCCGGGACACAAGAGCACGGCGCGCGACATCGCCGCCGTGGCGACGCACATCATCCGCGACTTCCCTGAGTACTTTCCGTACTACTCGATCAAGGAATACAAGTACAACAACATCTCGCAGC
>JBDTNU010000361.1:0-4461 GCA_039933535.1 Caldimonas sp.
CCGCGGTCGCGCGCGGCCGCCCGAAGATCTTCGCGAGGTCGCGCGCCTTGTTGCATGTCCACGGGCCGTTGACGGCCGGGTTCTCGCGCGGCGTGACGCGGTCGATGCGCGCGTTCGCGGCCGGGTCGAGCCGATGCAGCTTCCAGTCGGCGCGGCGATGCCAGATGTCGACATTGCAGCCGCGCTCGCAACCGGGGCAGATCGACGCTGTCGGCTCGAGATACCAGACCCGCGTCTGGTGCAGGTGCTGGCGCGGCAGCAACGCGCCGACCGGGCAGATGTCGATGACGTTGTCGGAATAGGGATCGCGCTCGAAGGCGCCGTCCTCGACCGCACGCACCAGCGAATGGTCGCCGCGGTTCTGGATGCCCAGGCCGTGCGACTTCGAGATCTCGTGGGTGAAGCGGACGCAACGCGAGCAGAGGATGCAGCGCTCGTTGTCGAGGACGATGCGCTCCGAGAGCAGGTGGTGCTTGCTCGCATGGACCTTGCTCTCGTGCGACACCGACGCGGCGCCGTTGTAGGCGTAGTGGTAGTCCTGCAGCTTGCACTCGCCGGCCTTGTCGCAGATGCCGCAGTCGACCGGATGGTTGAGCGTGAGGAGCTGCAGGATCTCCTTGCGCCGCGCGCGCACGCGCTCGCTGTCCGTGCGCACGCGCATGCCCGCGGCGACCGGCATGTTGCAGGCGATGTCGAGCCAGCCCTCGGCGCCGCCCTCGTTCTCGACCTCGACCATGCAGACCCGGCAATTGCCCGGGACCGACAGCTCCGGGTGCCAGCAGAAATACGGGATCTCGTGCCCGCTCGCGCGCGCTGCCTGCATCACGGTCTGGCCGTCGTCGGCATCGATGCGCTCGCCGTCGATGAAGATCTCAACCATGGAGCACCGCCTCGCGCGCGAGTTCGGCATGGCCGGCCTCGAGGCGACCGTCGTTGCGCGAGCGCCCGTGCACGATCCAGTGCTCGAGCTCGTCGCGGTACTTGGCGATGATCCCGACGGTGGCGTAGCCGGCCGCGTCGCCCATGCCGCAGATCGTCGTGCCGTCGTTGGCGTTCGAGATCGCGATCAGGCGATCGATGTCGGCGGCCTCGCCGCGACCGGCGACGATCCGGTCGATGATGCCGTGCATCCAGCCCATGCCCTCGCGGCACGGCGTGCACTGGCCGCACGACTCGTGGTGGTAGAAGCGCAGCAGCACCTGGAGCAGGCGGACCATGCACGTGCCTTCTGCGATCACGATCATCCCGCCCGAGCCGAGCCCCGAGCCGGCGGCGGTGAAGCTCGCGTGGTCGAGCGTCAGCGGCTCGACTTCGGCGGCGGTCAGGACCTTGGTCGAGATGCCGCCCGGGATCACGCACTTGAGGCCGCGGCCGTCGAGCACGCCGCCGCAGTCGTTGCGCAGAAACGTCGCGAACGGTGTGCCGTACTCGACCTCGTAGACGCCGGGCCGCTGGACGTGGCCCGAGATCGAGATCAGCTGCGTTCCCGGGCTCTTCGCGGTGCCGACCTTGCGGAACGCCTCGGCGCCGTCGCGCACGATGCCGGTGACGTTGGCGAGCGTCTCGACGTTGTTGACCACCGTCGGCTGCTGGTAGAGGCCGCGCACGGTGAGGCGCGGCGGACGGTTGCGCGGATAGCCCTTCTTGCCTTCGAGCGAGGTGAGCAGGCCCGATGCCTCGCCGCACACGTACGAGCCGGCGCCGCGGTAGACGACGATGTCGAGCGCGAAGCCCGTGCCGGCGACCTTCTCGCCGAGCCAGCCGGCGTCGTAGGCTTCGTCGACCGCGCCGGCGATGCGCCGGTAGGGCAGGTCGAACTCGCCGCGGATGTAGACGAAGGCGTGGCGGACCTGCAGCGCGTAGGCGGCGATCGCCATCGACTCGATCAGCAGATGCGGTGCGTGCTCGAGGATCCAGCGGTCCTTGAAGGTGCCGGGCTCGCCCTCGTCGGCGTTGGCGCAGAGGAAGTGCGGCTGCTCGTCGTTGAGCTTGATGACGCCCCACTTGCGGCCGGCCGGGAACGCCGCGCCGCCGTGGCCGAGGAGACCCGACGCCGCGACTTCCTTCGTTACCGCTTCCGGGCGCATCTCGCGCAGGACCTTCTCGAGCGTCCGGTAGCCGCCGCGGCCGCGGTACTCGACGAGGCCGTGCGAGGTCGCGGTGACCGGGAAGGTCATCAGCAGCTTGGTCCCGCTCATCGGGCGAGCCCCGCGAGCAACGCGTCGAGACGCGCGGGCGTCATGTCCTCGTGATACGCCTCGTCGACCATGACGACCGGCGCGGTGCCGCACGAGCCCAGGCACTCGACCGTCGAGAGCGTGAAGCGGCCGTCGGCGCTGGTCTCGCCGGGGGCGATGCCGAGGCGATCGGCGAGATGCTCGATCACGCGTTCGGCACCGCGCATCGTGCACGACAGATTGCGGCACACCTGCAGGTGGGTGCGGCCGATCGGCGCGCGCCGGAACTGGGTGTAGAACGAGAGCACCTCCTCGATCTGGATCCGCGCCACGCCGAGGTACCCGGCGAGGCCGTCGATATCCACGTCGGCAACGTAGCCGCGGTCCTCCTGGATGCGGCGCAGGCACGGCAGCACGAGCGACGACGAAAAGCCTTCGGGGAAGCGCCGGCGCATCGTCTCGAACTCGGCGACGAGGTGCTTCACCGGTCGCACTCCCCGCCGATCATGTTGATCGAGCCGAACGTGGGAACGATGTCGGCGAGCTGGCCGCCGTCGAGCATGCGGCTTGCGGCGCCGACGTGGACGAAGCTCGGCGAGCGGACGTGCACCTTGTACGGCACGCCGCCGCCGATGCTCACGAGGTAGAAGCCGAGCTCGCCGTTCGGCGCCTCGTGGGCGCAGTAGACCTCGCCCGGCGGCACGGCCGGCCCTTCCATCACCAGCTTGAAGTGGTTGATGAGCGACTCGATCTCGCTGTAGACGAGATGCTTCTCGGGAAAGGTGCAGCGCCGGTCGTCGACGTTGATCGGCCCCGCGGGCAGCATCTGCGCGAGCTGGCGCATCATGTAGACCGACTCGTCCATCTCGCGCATGCGAACGAAGTAGCGGTCGTAGTTGTCGCCCTGGATGCCGACCGGCACGTCGAAGTCGAGCTCGCCGTAGGCGAGGTAGGGCGTGTCCTTCCTCAGGTCGCGCGGCACGCCGGTCGAGCGCAGGATCGGGCCGGTACAGCCGAAGCTGAGGGCGTCGGCGGTCGAGATCGTGCCGACGCCGCGCAGCCGGTCGATGAAGATCCGATTGCGGTCGACCAGGGCGTGGACGCGGCCGACGAACTCCTCGTACTGGACCAGGATCTCCTCGAGCCGGACGAGCCAGCCGTCGGGCAGGTCGCGCGCCAGGCCGCCGATCCGTCCGTAGGTGTAGGTCACGCGGGCGCCGGTGAGGGCCGCCAGGTGCTCGTACATGTAGTCGCGGATCATCACGAGGTAGAGGAACGCGGTCATCGCGCCGATCTCCATCAGCCCGGCGGCGATGCAGGTAAGGTGATCGACGAGACGCGAGTACTCGGAGAGCAGCGTGCGCAGGTAGCGGCAGCGCGGCGTGATCTCGATGCCCATCAGGCGCTCGACGCCGTCGCAGTAGGCGAAGTCGTTGACCAGCGCCGAGACGTAGTTGAGGCGGTCGACGTACGGGATCAGGTTGTGCCAGGTGTGGTCCTCGCACTCCTTCTCGAAGCCCCGGTGCAGGTAGCCGCAGTGGACGTCGGTCCTGAGCACGCGCTCGCCGTCGAGCTCGGCGATGATCTGCACCGTGCCGTGCGTGGCCGGGTGCGACGGGCCGATGTTGACGATGACCGAATCGTCGTGCAGCGCCGGCTCGAAGATCGAGCGGACCGGGTTGGGATAGCCAGAGTCCACGCGGCGACTCAGTTGCGGTAGGGAACGAGCGGTTGCTCGCGTCGCTTCGGGTAGTCCTTGCGCAGCGGATGGCCGACGAAGCCTTCGTAGAGCAGGATCGGGCGCAGGTCGAGATTGCCGCGAAAGCCGATCCCGTACATGTCGTGGCACTCGCGCTCCATGAAGGCCGCCGAGCCGTACAGGCCGACCAGCGAGTCGACGACGGCATCGCCGTCGGCGACCCGCGTCTTCAGGCGGACGCGCGCCTTGTGCCGGGTCGAATAGAAGTGGTGCACGACCTCGAAGCGAAGCGCGTCGGCGGGCCAGTCGACCGCAGTGACGTCGAGGAAGATGTCGAACGCGAACTCGTTGCGCAGGCGCCGCACCGTCGGCACGAGCTCGGCAGGGGCAAGCTGGAAGGCGAGCGCGCCGTGCGAGACCGTCGCCGGCCCGGCTGCGGGAACGAGCCGCTCGCGCAGCGTGTCGAGTTCGGTCGCGGCCACGGTCAGAAGGTCCGAGTGAGGATGGGGTGGCTCGCCCGCGCGATCTTCGCCTGCAGCTGCATGATCCCGTCGATCACCATCTCGGGCCGCGGCGGGCAGCCGG
>JBDTNU010000362.1:0-4442 GCA_039933535.1 Caldimonas sp.
CGCGCATCCGCGCCTTCGAGAACGCCGCCGAGATCGCCAGCCAGGGCGGTGTCGCGGCCTGGGGTCTCGACGCGAGCGCGACACCGGCGCGCGTGCGCGGGCCGCTGCATCTGTCGACCGGCCAGGAGGCGGTGGCCGCCGGCGTCTGCGCCCACCTGTCGCCGACCGATCTGCTCACCTCGACCCATCGCGGCCACGGCCACACGCTCGCCAAGGGCGCGAACGTGCAGGCGATGATGTGCGAGCTCTTCGGCCGGGCCACCGGCACCAACAAGGGCAAGGGCGGCTCGATGCACATCGCCGACTTCAGCGTCGGCATGCTCGGCGCCAACGGCGTCGTCGCTGCCGGCATCCCGATCGCTGTCGGCGCCGCGCACGCGCTCAAGATCGGTTCGCGCGAGGCGATCGTCGCCTGCTTCTTCGGCGACGGCGCGGTCAACCGGGGCCCGTTCCTCGAGGGCCTCAACTGGGCTGCCGTGTACGGGCTGCCGGTGCTGTTCGTGTGCGAGGACAACCGCATCTCGGCGACGACGCCCACCGGCCCGATGACCGCCGGCGGCGGCGCCTCGGCGCGGGCCCTGAGCATGGGCATCCCGGCGATCACGGTCGACGGCAACGACGTCCTCGCGGTGCACGAGGCGGCCGGACGGCTGGCGAACGAGGTGCGTGCCGATGGTGGTCCGCGCCTGCTTCATGCAGTCACCTATCGCTTCAAGGGCCACGTGTCGGTCGACGCCGGCAGCTATCGCGATCCCGCTGAGGTCGAGCGCGCGCTCGCCTTCGATCCGCTCGGATTGGCGCGCTCGCGACTCCTCGCGGCGGGCGCGAGCGCGGCCTCGATCGACGCCATCGACGTCGAGGCGCACGCCGAGATCGAGGCTGCCCTGGCCGCGGCCGACGCCGCCCCGTGGCCCGAAGCCGCGGCCGCCTTCGAGGACATCGTCACCACCGGGGCCGGCTCATGGCAGTGATGACCTATGCCCAGGCCGCGGCGCTGGCGCTGGCCGAGGCGATGCGCGAAGACGGCAACGTCGTCGCCCTCGGCGAGGACCTCGGCCGCGGCGGCGTCTTCGGCCAGTACCGCGGCCTGCAGCAGGAGTTCGGCGCGGCGCGGGTCATCGACACACCGATATCCGAGGCGAACATCATGGGCGCGGCGGTGGGCATGGCGCTCGCCGGGCTGCGGCCGGTAGTCGAGATGCGCGTCGTCGACTTCGCCCTTTGCGCGATCGACGAGATCGTCAACCAGGCCGCCAAGAACCGGTTCATGTTCGGCGGCCAGGGCCGCGTGCCATTGGTCGCGCGACTGCCGATCGGCATCTGGAGCGCCTCGGCCGCGCAGCACTCGCAGTCGCTCGAAGCCTGGTTCGCCCACGTCCCCGGCCTGGTGGTCGTCACGCCGGCGACGCCGCAGGACAACTACAGCCTGCTCAAGGCGTCGCTCGCCAGCGGCGACCCGGTCGTCTACATGGAGCACAAGGAGCTCTGGGGCGTCGAGGGCGAAGTCGACTGCGGCGCGGAAATCGCGATCGGCCAGGCGCGCGTCGCGCGGGCGGGAGAGCAGCTCACCATCGTCACCTGGTCGCGCGCGCTGCAGGGCTGCCTCGCCGCCGCCGATGCGCTGGCGCGCGACGGCGTGTCGGCGGAGGTCGTCGACCTGCGCAGCCTCTGGCCCTGGGACCGCGACACCGTGCTGGCCTCGGCCCGACGCACGGGCCGGCTGCTCGTCGTGCACGAGGCGGTGCGCGCCGCCGGCTTCGGCGCAGAGGTGGCGGCGACGGTGGCGGAGGCCCTCGCGATCCCGATCCGCCGCCTCGGCGCGCCGCGCATCCCGGTCGGCTATTCGCGTCCGCTCGAGGACGTCTCTCGCGTCACCACGGCGGCGATCGTCGATGCCGCTCGCAGCCTGCTCTGACACGGAGGACCTGACATGCCCGACGATGTTTCGAACCCGGCGCCCGCCGCCATCGTCACCGGCTCGGCGAGCGGCATCGGCGCGGCGACCGTGCTCGAGCTGGCGCGGCAGGGCTATCGCACGGTGGGCATCGACATCGACGAGGCGGGCGCGCGGGCCAGCGCCGAAGCGGCTGAGTCGATCAACGGCCTCGGTCATCTCGCCGTCACGGCCGACGTCGCCGACGAGCCGCGCCTCGTCGAGGCCTTCGAGGCTGCCCTTCGCTTCCTCGGACGCCTCGACGTCCTGGTCACGAGCGCCGGCGTCGCCGAGACGACCGCGTTCATGGACATCGACGCCGCAACCTTCCGCGCGGTCCATGACGTCAACGTCGTTGGCACCTTCCTCTGCATCCGCGAGGCCGCGAAGCGCATGAAGCCGGGCGCACGCATCTGCACCGTCGCCAGCGTCGCCGGACTGCGCGGCGGCGGCCTGAGCGGCACGGCGGCCTACGCCGCGAGCAAGGGCGGGGTGCTCGCGCTCACCAAGAGCGCGGCGCGGGCGCTGGCGGCGAGCGGCATCCGGGTCAACACCATCGCCCCGGGCGCGACGCTCACGCCGATGATCGCCGAGTACTGGAAGAACGAGACGCACCGCAAGCGCGTCGAGGGCATGAGCGCATTGAATCGCAGCGCCGAGGCGCGCGAGATCGCGAGCGGCATCGCCTTCCTGGTCTCGCCGCAGGCTTCGGCGATCACCGGCTCGACACTCGTGGCCGACAACGGCCTGATGATGTACTGACCCCGCTTTCGAACAACGACACCACAGACGGAGACGACACCATGACCCTCGACCGCAGACAGTTCGTGCAGGGCCTCGCCGCGGGCGGAGCACTCGCCGCCACCAGCCGGCCGGCCTTCGCCCAGACGGCGCCGATCACGCTCAAGTGGGCCAACAACATCCCGGTCACGCACCCGAGCAACGTGCGCATCCGCGAGGCCGCCGAGGCCATCAAGCGGGACAGCAACGGCAAGGTCGATGTCCAGATCTTCCCGAACAACCAGCTCGGCGGCGACACCGACATGCTGTCGCAGGTGCGCTCGGGCGCGATCGACATCTTCCCGCTCTCCGGCCTGATCCTGCAGACCCTCGTGCCGGTGGCGGGCATCAACGGCCTGGCCTTCGCGTTCAACGACTACCAGACGGTGTGGAGCGCGATGGACGGCGACCTCGGCGCGTACGTGCGCGCGGCGATCGAGAAGGTCAACCTGCACGTCTTCGACCGCTGCCTCGACAACGGCTACCGCAACATCACGAGCAGCACCCGGCCCATCAACACCGCCGCCGACCTGAAGGGCTTCAAGATCCGCGTGCCGGTGAGCCCGCTCTGGACCTCGATGTTCAAGGCGCTCGAGGCGTCGCCGGCGAGCATCAACTTCAGCGAGGTCTATTCCGCGCTGCAGACCAAGGTCGTCGAGGGCCAGGAGAATCCGCTGGCGGTCATCGACCTCGCCAAGCTTTACGAGGTGCAGAAGTACTGCTCGATGACCGGCCACATGTGGGACGGCCAGTGGGTGCTCTTCAACGGCAAGCGCTGGGCCTCGCTCACGCCCGACCTGCAGGCGATGATCACGAAGAATGTCACCGACGCCGTGCTCAAGCAGCGCGACGACATCCGCCGTCTCAACAACGGCCTCGAGGCTCAGCTCAAGTCGAAGGGCCTGGCGTTCAACTACCCCGACAAGAAGTCGTTCCGCGACGCGCTCTCGAAGGCGGGCTTCTACCGCGAGTGGCGCGCCAAGTTCGGCGACGAGGCGATGGCCAAACTCGAGAAGTACTCGGGCAAGCTGGCCTGACATCGAGGCCAGGGTGAGCACGCTCGCCGCCCCGCCGGGACGCGCGGCGCGCCGGTCCGGGTGGACGCGCCTCGACCGCTCGCTGGCGCTGCTGACCGAGGTGCCCGCGGCGGTCCTGGTGGCGCTCGCGGCCGTGATCCTGCTCGCCGGCGTGATCTCGCGCTACGTCTTCAACGCGCCGCTCACCTGGTCGGACGAGCTGGCCTCGATCCTGTTTCTGTGGCTGGCGATGCTCGGCGCCGTGATCGCCCTGCGCCGCGACGAGCACATGCGCCTGACTACCTTCATCGGCATGATGCGGCCGCGCCGGCGCGCCTGGGTCGAGGCACTCGGCATCGTCGTCGTCGTGCTGTTCGCGGCGATGATGCTCGCCCCGTCGCAGGAGCATTTCGTCGACCAGTGGGTCGTGATGACGCCCGCGCTCGACTGGCACGACGGCGTGCGCGTCGCCGCGATCGGTGTGGGCGCCGCGCTCCTGCTCGTGATTGCGCTGGCGCGGCTGGCCGAGCGCACCTCGCTCGCCGACGCCGCGACGGCGATCGCCGTCGTCGCCGCGATCGCCGGCGCGCTCTGGCTGCTGAAGCCGGTCTTCGCCACGCTCGGCAACGTCAACCTCCTGATCTTCTTCGTGGGCCTCGTCGCGGTCTGCGTCGTCCTCGGCCTGCCGATCGCGTTCGCCTTCGGCATCGCCA
>JBDTNU010000363.1:0-4436 GCA_039933535.1 Caldimonas sp.
GGCCGGCCCGAACGAGCTGCTCGACGCCATCGCCACCTACGGCGCGACCGTGCTCTTCACCGCGCCGACCTCCTATCGCGCGATGGCGCCGGCGGCGAAAGAGCGCTGCCTGAGCGCGCGCGACGGCGGCACGCTGCGCAAGTGCGTGGCGGCCGGCGAGGCGTTGCCCGCGGCGACGCGCGCGCTCTGGCGCGCGGCCACCGGCATCGAGATCATCGACGGCATCGGCGCCACCGAGATGCTGCACATCTTCATCTCGGCCGACGAGGCGACCGCGCGGCCCGGCGCCACCGGCAAGGCCGTGCCCGGCTATCGCGCGCGCGTCGTCGACGACGAGGGCAACGAGCTGCCGACAGGCACCATCGGCAAGCTCGCGGTGCAGGGCCCGACCGGCTGCCGCTACCTGAACGACGAGCGCCAGCAGAGCTACGTGAAGGGCGGCTGGAACTACACCGGCGACGCCTACCTGATGGACGCCGACGGCTACTTCCACTACCAGAGCCGCACCGACGACATGATCATCTCGGCCGGCTACAACATCGCCGCGCCCGAGGTCGAAGACGCGCTGCTAGGCCACGCCGCCGTGGCCGAGTGCGCCGTGATCGGCGTGCCCGACGAGGAGCGCGGCCAGATCGTCAAGGCCTTCGTCGTGCTGCGCGAGCCGCACGCGCCCGGACCCGAGATGACGAAGGCGTTGCAAGACTTCGTGAAGGCGAGCGTCGCGCCGTACAAGTACCCGCGCGCGGTGGAGTTCTGTGCGTCGTTGCCGCGTACCGAGACGGGGAAGCTGCAGAGGTTTCGGCTGCGGGGATAGTGCGCGCAGCCTTGGCGTCGAGGCCTCATTTCCCGTAGACGGTGCGTGCTTTCCTGAGCAGCGTCAGGCCTTGGCGGTAGCGCTCCAGCGCAACGAACCCGTCGTCGAACATGCTCGGCTGGTCGTTGGGCTTGATGCGTTTGTAGACCGTGTCGGCTTCCGCCAGCACGCCGCTGGCCTGGTTGAACAACTTCTCGGCCGCCGCCCGGGGCGCCTTCTCGTACGCAGCCTTGATCTCAGGCACCAGCCGCCGCGCTTCGGCAAGCGCGTTCGCCAGGTCGTTCTTGATCGAGTTGTACTTTTTCCAGCCGGTCGAGTCGACTTCACGGTTGATCTCGCCCGAGCGCTTGTCGGATACGGCGTCGGGATTGCGCCGCTTGTCGGCGGTCTCGGGTGCCTTCGGGGTTTCGGTGCCCGCCTTGCCCGTCTGCACCGCCTCGTTCAAGCGCGCCCCGTCTGGCTTGAAGCGCCAGTAGCGGTCCTTCGCCCAGCCGTTCTCCTGCGCGAGCATCGCCAGCTTGTCGTACTGCGGCTGCCACCTGACGTGCAGGTTCTTGATCTCGACCGTGATGCGCATCACTTCGGCGGGGTCGGCGTTGGAAAGCGTCTTCTTGTGCTGGTCTTCGATCTGCTTGAACAGGTCGGTCTCGGTCTGCTGGAAGCCGACGCAGAGCTCGAGCGCCGCGTCGAAGTCGCCGCGTTCCTGGGCCTTCTCGGCGGTCGCGTCGTCGGCGCCGTCGAGCTTGCGCATCGCGATGGCGACGGCGCGCTGGCGGCTGCGAACAGCGGCCAGCATGCCTTGCTGCACGCTCTTGTCGTTGAAGTCGCTGGGCGACTTGATGCTGACGAACAGCGCGTCGAGCGAGGCCGTCAACGCCTGGCCGGCCTGCTTGGCGTTCGCGACGCTTTCCTTGGCGGCCTCGGCGATCTGCTTCTCGCTCGCGGCGACGACGAGGTCCTGGTAGTCCTTCTGTTTCGATGCGATGCTCTGCGGAAATTCCCATCGCGCGACCGCGTTGGGGTCGCCGACCGGGCTGACGAGGCGGGTGATGACCTCGGCACGCATGTTGTCCTTGCCGACGAAGGTCGCGAGCGCATCCTCGATCGCCTTCGGGTCGTTGCCGGCCTTGCGGATCGCGGCGGCCGCGGCGCTCCAGTCGCCCTTGTCGCGGCCCCAGCTGACCAGGGCGTTGTTCCACTCCTTGGCGTTGCCGGCCATCGCCGCGATCGACTTGAGGTTGGCCACGGTCAGTGTGATGCCGGCCACCTGGCGTGTCATCGAGGCCTCTTCGGGCGCCCCGGTCACTTTCTGCAGCGCACTCTTGTCCTTCTTCTTCTGGCCGACCAGTGGCAGCGAGTCGAGGAGGTCGACGACATTCGTGTCGCCTTGGGCGCGCTTAACGTCGACCACGCGGTCGCCATCGGCGCCGACGCGGCCAGACGCTTCTTCGTTGATCTCGGTGCCGATCGTCTTGCCGCCTGCGGAGACGGACAGGCCGCCTTCGTTATGGCCGCGCTTGCTCGTGCCGATGATCTTGCCGTCGCGGTCGCGGGTGACCGTGTCCTCGATGCCGGCGCCGGTCATGAAGTTGGCCTTGACGCCGGCGACCGCTGCAGTGACGTTGGTGCTCTTGCTATCGTCGCGAACGTCGCTGCGCTCGACCACGGCTTCGGGATGCGCCTTGGCGAACGCATCGACATCGGCCTGGCTGGCATCGGCGAGCCTGGCGATCTGGTCCTGCAGCGAGCGGGCGTTCTTCATGTCGGCGGTGACGCGGAACCTGTAGCCGGTTGCCGTCGTGACCGTCTTGCCGAACGCGAGGCCCGCGCTGGCGACGCCGGCGGTGACGGTGACGCCAGCGGTCTTCTTGTCGCCCTGGCCCTGCCTGGTGTCGTAGCCCGTGCTGCCATCCTTGTTCCTGCTGACGGTCATCTCGCGGTTCTGCGACTTCTCGGCACCGACGTTGACGCCCAGGCCGCCCGAGTCGGCGTTGATGCCGCCTCCTTCGGTCGTCTTGCGGCCGATCGTCTTGCTGTCGCCGACCTTCATGGTGTCGACGTCGGCAGCAGAACCCGTCTTGCCCGACAGGGCGAGAAACATCTTCTGCGCCTGCGGCCATGACTTCAGGCCGACCCGGACGACAGCGAGCTCGTCCTGCGCGCCGGAGCCACCGGTCTTGAGCGCCGCCAGGTAGGCATTCGCTTCGGTGTCGTCGAGGATGTGCTGGCGGGACATGTACACATTCGCCGAGCCCGACACGGCGATGCCGACCTTGCCGACCCCCTCCTTGTCGCCGCTCCCCGTGCCCTTGATCGAAACGCCGAGATCGATCGTCGTCGTGAGCTGATACCTGCCGTCGGCCATCGGCGTGACGATGCACGAGATGTTCGGTTGGAGGCCGACCGCGGCGCCGGCCGACAAGGTTCGCTTTCCGCGCTCCCCGAACTCGCCACCTGCCTTCTCGTGCTTCTTCTCCCCCGAGCCCTGGACGTCACCGTAGAGCCCGGCGCCGCCGTCGAGCGATTTCAGACCCGACTTGGCGGAGCCGCCCAGCGTCGTCGAACCGCCCGTGGCGTTGGACGTCGTTCGCGTTCCGGCGATCGTGCCGCCGGCCTTGCCGTCGCCCCGCTCCACTCCGCCGTTCAGACTCGTTGCCTTGCTCGAACCGTCGGCTGCCGTCGTCTTGTTTTCGAGCGATCCGGTGATGCCGCCGAGGCCCGCTTTCATGCCCGACTTGGCTTCGGTGCTCGTCTTCTTGCCGTCTTTTTCGTTCTCGGTGACCGTCGTCTTCTCGCGCGACAGCCCGTCGAGGCCGAGTTGCGTGGTGGTCGCAGTCGACTTGAAATCGCGGCCCTTCGCGGTCACCGTCTCGTCGCTGTCGGTCGTCGTCTTCTTCGCACCGCCGAGCCCGACCGTGCGTGATTCGTCGTGCACCGTCGTCTTCGACGCGCCGCCAGTGACCTCGGTCGTCGTGGTCGTGGTTCGTTTGTCGAGCGGCGACTTCTTCTCGATCGGGTTGTCGTGCGTGTCGATCTCGACTGCCTTGCCGATCGGCTCGGGCGACGCAGCGCGGGAGACGATGTCGTTCATCGCCTTCGCATCGGTGGCCGGATTGGCGGCGGCCTCGAGATCCTTGCCGACCTGGAGCAGCTGACGCTGCACCTGGGACAGCGCCTTGTCGACGTCGGCCTTCTGCGCCTGCATCGCCGCCTTGGCCGGACCTTCGCGCCGTGGGATCTCGTCGTCGAGCTTGTCGCGTGCGCTGGCGAGCTTGTCGTAGGCGCCTTGCAGCAACTTGTCGCGCGCCGCGAGCCGAGTCGTCAAGGTGGCCGGTTGCTGCTTGACAGCGATCGGCCGCGCACCGCTTTTCGTCGTCTCGACACCTTGCGCGGCCGTGACGTTCGTGATCGGCTTCGGCGCGATCGGCTGAACGGGCGAGGGCAACCCGAGCTGGTCAAGCAATCCCATGTTCAAACTCCAGGAGCCCCAGGACGCGGGGCTCGGGACAGCGAGGCGCCGATTCTATCCACGGACAATCGGCGCGAAGCTGCGGCTGGTGCATGCGCTCAGTCCATGGAGAGCACCCGAGACAGGTGTCCATACACCGTGGATACACGGCGC
>JBDTNU010000364.1:0-4427 GCA_039933535.1 Caldimonas sp.
CGGGCGAAGTGCGTGATGTTCTCAGCGAACACCGGCGCGGCCCATCTCGCGCAATTCGATCAGCAGCTTGGTGACGTCGGCGCTCTGCATCTTCATGATGTCGTCGCGGTGCTTGAGCAGCACGCCGAGCGTGTCCTGCACGTTGGCCGGATCCAGGCTGATCGCGTTCAGCGCGACCAGCGCGTTGGTCCAGTCGATCGTCTCGGCGATGCCGGGCGACTTGAAGAGGTCGAGGGTGCGCATGCGCTGCACGAACGACACGACTTCGACATAGAGACGCTCGGCCGCGCCCGGCGCGCGCAGGCGCACGATCTCGAGCTCGCGCGGCGCGTCCGGGTAGTCGACCCAGTGATAGAGGCAGCGGCGCTTGAGCGCGTCGTGGATCTCGCGCGTGCGGTTGCTCGTGATGACGACGATCGGCGACGCGTCGGCCGCGGCCTTGACCGTGCCGAGCTCGGGAATGGTCAGCTGGTTCTCGGCCAATACCTCAAGCAGGAAGGCGTCGAAGGGCTCGTCGGCGCGGTCGAGCTCGTCGATCAGCAAGACAGGCGACCGGCTCTGAGTCAGCGCCTGAAGCAGCGGCCGCTCGATCAGCATGTGGCGCGAATACAGGCTCTTCGACAAACGCTCGCGGCTGGCGAGATCGTTGACGTCATGGGCAGCTTCGGCCAGCCGGATCTCCATCATCTGCCGCGCCACGTTCCATTCGTACGCGGTCTGCGCGATGTCGAGGCCTTCGTAGCACTGCACGCGCAGGAGCTGCGTGCCGAGCGCGCGAGCGAGCGCCTTCGCCAGCTCGGTCTTGCCGACGCCGGGCTCACCCTCGAGGAACAGTGGTCGCTTGAGCGTCAGGCCGAGGAAGACCGCCGTGGCCAGACGGCGATCGGACACGTAGTTCTCGGCGTTGAGAAGTGCCAGGACGGCGTCGACGTTCGTCGGGAGCGGAGTGGATGGCGTCATGGCTATGAAGTCATGCTAACCGGACCGCTGTCGCCCGAGCGGCCGCCGCGCCTGAGCGCGTCGACCGAACGGGCAGAAATCAGCGAGCCAGGGCCGCGGCCGCCGCCCGCGAAGCCATCACGCTGATCATCGCGGCGCGGTATTCCGCCGAGCCGTGAAGGTCGCTGTTGATGTCGTCCACAGGCATCTTCACCGCCTTCGCGGAATCGGCAGTGAACGCCTTCGACAGGGCATCCTCGATCGCCTTGGCGCGAAACACGGCGCCCTTCGCTCCCGTGACCGCGACGCGAACGCCGCCGGACGTCTGCGCAACGAACACGCCGACCAGGGCAAAGCGCGACGCCGGCTGCTTGTACTTGACGTACGCCGCCTTTTGCGCCGCCGGAAAGCTCACCGCGGTGATGAGCTCGCCCGGCTGCAACGCCGTCTCATACAGGCCGGTGAAGAAATCATCGGCAGCGATCGTGCGACGGTCGGTGTGAATCGTCGCGTTCAGTCCGACGATGCCGGCCGGATAGCAGGCGGCCGGGTCGGCGTTGGCGATCGAGCCGCCGATGGTGCCCATGTTGCGCACCATCGGATCGCCGATGCCGCCGGCGAGCTCGGCCAGCGCGGGCAGGATGCGCTTCACGTCCGCGTTGGCGGCGACCGACGCATGCGTTGCCATCGCGCCGATCGTCACGCCGTTCGCGTCGGCCTTGATCGCCTTGAGATCGGCGACTCCGCCGAGGTCGACGAGCCGCGCCGATTGCGAGAGGCGCAGGCGCATCGCCTGGATCAGGCTCTGCCCGCCGGCGAGGTAACGCGTGTCGGCGCCGGTCGCGGCGGCCTTGGCAGCGTCGCGGGTGGCGGGGCGTTGATATTCGAATCCGTACATGGTGTTCTCCTTGTCCTGTTCTTTGCCGTACTCAGGCGTGCATGCCGTGGGCGGCGCGCCAGACGCGCTCGGCCGTGGCCGGCATCGCGATGTCGACGACGCCGAGCGCATCGGTGATGGCGTTGATGTAGGCCGGTGGCGAACCGATCGCCCCGGCCTCGCCGCAGCCCTTGACGCCGAGCGGGTTGTGGCTGCACGGCGTGTTGGTCGTGGCCAGCTTGACGTTCGGAATGTCGACCGCGCGCGGCATCGCATAGTCCATGTAGGAGCCGGTCAGCAGCTGCCCCGACTTGGGATCGTAGGCACAGCCTTCCATGATCGCCTGGCCGAGCCCTTGCGCGATGCCGCCCTGGACCTGGCCTTCGACGATCATCGGATTGACGATGTTGCCGAAGTCGTCGACCGCGACGAAGGACTCGATCTTCACCTTGCCGGTGTCGGGATCGACCTCGACCTCGCACACATAGCTGCCCGAGGGATAGGTGAAGTTGGTCGGGTCGTAGAACGCGTTTTCGTTCAGGCCGGGTTCGAGCTTGTCGAGCGGAAAGTTGTGCGGCACGTAGGCCGTCAGCGTCACCGAGCCCCAGGGAATCTTCTTGTCCGTGCCCGCGACCTTGAACTCGCCGTTCTCGAACTCGATGTCGGTGTCTGCCGCTTCGAGCAGGTGAGCCGCGATCTTCTTGCCCTTGGCGATGATCTTGTCGACCGCCTTAGAGATCGCCGTGCCGCCCACCGCGAGCGAGCGGCTGCCGTAGGTGCCCATGCCGAACGGCACGCGGCCGGTGTCGCCGTGCACGATCTCGACGTTCTCGACCGGAATGCCGAGCTTGCCGGCCACCACCTGCGCGAAGGTCGTCTCGTGGCCCTGGCCATGGCTGTGCGAGCCTGTGAAGACAGTCACCGTGCCGGTCGGATGGACGCGCACTTCGCCGGCCTCGAACAGGCCGGCTCTTGCGCCGAGCGCGCCGGCGATGTTCGAGGGCGCGATGCCACAGGCCTCGATGTAGCAGGAGTAGCCGAGGCCGCGCTTCTTGCCCTTGGACTCCGAGGCCGCCTTGCGCGCCTTGAAGCCGGCGGTGTCGGCCATCGCGATCGCCTTGTCGAGGTGGGCGGCGTAGTTGCCCACGTCGTAGGTCAGGCCGACCGGCGTGGCATAGGGAAAGCTGGTGATGAAGTTCTGGCGCCGGATCGCGGCCGGGTCCATCTTCATTTCCCGCGCCGCCTGCTCGACGACCCGCTCGACCACGTAGGTCGCCTCGGGCCGGCCTGCGCCGCGATAGGCGTCGACCGGCGCGGTGTTGGTGAACACCGCCTTGACCTCGGCGTAGATCGCCGGCGTCTTGTACTGGCCGGCGAGCAAGGTCGCGTACAGGATGGTCGGCACCGCCGACGCGAAGGTCGAGAGGTAGGCGCCCATGTTGGCGATCGTGTTCACGCGCAACGCCAGAAAGTTGCCTTGCGCGTCCATCGCCAGCTCGGCCGTCGTGACGTGATCACGGCCGTGCGCGTCGGTGAGGAACGATTCGCTCCGCTCGGCCGTCCACTTGATCGGCCGGCCGACCCGCTTGCTGGCCCAGACCAGGGCCACGTCTTCCGGATAGAGAAAGATCTTCGAGCCGAAGCCCCCGCCCACGTCGGGAGCGATCACGCGCACCTTCGATTCCGGCAGGCTGAGCACGAACGCGCACATCAGCAGACGCTCGACGTGGGGGTTCTGGTTTGCCACGTAGAGCGTGTAGCTCTCGTCGGACTTGTTGTAGCTGGCGTTGGCAGCGCGCGGCTCCATCGCGTTCGGGATCAGGCGGTTGTTGACGATGTCGAGCTTGGTGACGTGCGTCGCTTTCGCGAACGCGGCGTCGACCGCGGCCTTGTCGCCATGGCCCCAGTCGTAGCAGACGTTGTCGGCGACATCGTCGTGCACCGCGGTGCCGGCGGTCTGCACCTTGGTGATGTCGATCACGGCGGGCAGCTCTTCGTAGTCGACCTCGACCAGCTCGGCAGCGTCTTTCGCTTCGGCGATGGACTCCGCGACGATGAGCGCGACCTGGTCACCCACATGGCGCACCTTGCCCTGCGCGAGCACCGGGTGGCCGGGCTCCTTCATCGGCGTGCCGTCCTTGCTGTGGATGAGCCAGCCGCAAGGAAGGCCGCCGACCTTGGCGTCGGCCAGGTCGGCGCCGATGATGATGTCGATCACGCCCGGGGCCGCCTTCGCGGCATCGAGCTTGATCGATCGGATTCGCGCATGCGCATACGGCGAGCGCAGGAACACGCCGTAGGTCTGCCCGTGCAGGTTGACGTCGTCGGTGTACTGGCCGTCGCCGGTCAGGAAGCGCCGGTCTTCGCGACGGCGCAGGCTCTTGCCGATCGGGCCGGTCTGGACTTCGTTCATGTTGCCCATGTCGCGCTCCTCAGACCGCGACGGGCTTGGCGCCCGACTGGCAAAACTGGATCGACTTGACGATGTTCTGATAGCCGGTGCAGCGGCAGATGTTGCCGTCGAGGCCTTCGCGGATCTCGGCCTCGGTGGCCTTCGGGTTGTCGGCCAGCAGCTGCACCGCCGACATCACCATGCCCGGCGTGCAGAAGC
>JBDTNU010000365.1:0-4424 GCA_039933535.1 Caldimonas sp.
CCGAGCTGGAAGCCGAACACGTATTGGCCGACGATGATGTAGACCAGGAACGAGATCGAGAGCGCGACCGTGCTGATGACCATGATCGCGCGGTCGCTGAACGAACCGCGCCGGTAAGCGACCCACATCGCGATCGGCAGCGCGAGCAGCGTGTCGAGGATGAGGATCGGCATCATCACCGTCAGCGTCGCCGGAAGGCGGGTCGCGAAGATGTGGCTCACCGATTCGTTGGTCGCGAAGCTGCGCCCCCAGTCGAAGGTGACGATGCTCTTCACGTTGATCCAGAGCTGCACGTACCACGGGCTGTTCAGGCCGAGCTGGTCGCGGATCGCCTGCACCTGATCGGGCGTGGCGTTCAGGCCGGCGAGAATTTCGGCCGGGTCGCCGCCGAAGAATTTGAAGAGCAGGAAAACGAGGAGGACGACGCCCAGCAGAGTGGGGATCATCTGCCACAGGCGCCGGATCAGATAGGCGGCCATCAGGTAAGTGGGTCGGTCGTGGGGACGGCAGGTACTGTTCCCTGCGGGGTCGAAGTCTAGCGCCTAGACTTCGCGCAGGGCCCCAGGGTTTCGAGAGGACACGCGGACGATGAAGCGCCGGCAATTGACGCAAGCGATGGCCGCCGCCTGGGCGACCGGCGCCCTTCCGAGCCTGGCTGCCCAGGCAACCACCGATGCGGCCGGTGCGTCGGCCGAGAAGGTGCTGCGCTACGCCTTCCAGGTGGCCGAGACCGGCTTCGACCCGGTGCAGATCAGCGACATCTATTCGCGCATCGTCACGGCGCACATCTTCGACGCGATGCTCACCTACGACTACCTGGCGCGGCCGTTCAAGCTGGTGCCGCTGGCGGCCGCGGAGATGCCCGAGGTGTCGGAGGACTTTCGCACCTTCACCTTTCGTGTCAGACCGGGCATCCATTTCGCCGACGATCCGGTCTGGAAGGGCAAGCGGCGCGAGCTCGTCGCCGAAGACTTCGCCTACGGCCTGAGGCGCATCTACGACCCCAAGCTGAAGAGCCCGGGCCAGGCGATCCTCGAAAACGAGGGAATCATCGGCCTGCAGGACCTCTACGACGAGGCGGTGCGCACCAAGAAGCCCTTCGACTACGACCGCAAGGTCGAAGGCCTGCAGGTGCTCGACCGCTACACATTGCGCGTTCGCCTGCGCGAATCGCGGCCGCGCCACCTCTACGCCTGGGCGGCGCGTGACGTCGTCTGCGCGATGGCGCGCGAGGTCGTCGAGGCCTATGGCGACCGCATCATGGACCACCCGGTCGGCACCGGGCCGTTCCAGCTCACCGAATGGCGGCGGAGCTCACGCATCGTGCTGACGCGCAATCCCGGCTACCGCGAGCACTTCTACGACGCCGCACCCAACGCCGACGACGCCGAGGGCCAGGCGCTGCTGCAGCGCTTCAGGGGCAGGCGCCTGCCGATGGTCGATCGCATCGAGATCGGCATCATCGAGCAGTCGCAACCGCGCTGGCTGTCGTTCATCAACGGCGAGCAGGACCTGATCGAGCGGGTGCCGGCCGAGTTCATCGACCAGGCCATCCCCGGCGGCAAGGTCGCGCCCAACCTTGCCAAACGTGGCATCAAGGCCTATCGCGTGGCGAGCGCCGACGTGACGCTGGTGGTCTTCAACATGGAAGACCCATTGGTAGGCGGCTACACGCCCGAGAAAGTCGCCTTGCGTCGGGCCATGGTGCTCGGCAACGACGTCGACCGCGAGATCCGGATCGCCTGGCGCGGCCAGGCGATCCCGGCGCAGTCCATCGTGCCGCCGCTCACCGAGGGCTACCGCCCCGATCTCCGCACGGAGATGAGCACCTACGACGTGGCGCGCGCCCGGGCCCTGCTAGACATGTACGGCTACGTCGATCGCGATGGCGACGGCTGGCGTGAGCTGCCCGACGGCAAGCCGCTCGTGCTCGAGATGGCGACGCAGTCCGATCAGCTCTCTCGCGCGCGCGACGAGCTATGGAAGAAGAGCATGGACGCGCTCGGCCTGCGCATGGTGCTGAAGACGGCGCAATGGCCGGAGAACCTGAAGTCGGTGCGTTCGGGCAGGTTCATGCTCTGGCGCGTCGGCTCGTCGGCAGCGACGCCCGACGGCCACGGTGCCCTCGAGCGCGCCTATGGCGGCTCGATCGGCAAGGGCAATCTCTCGCGATTCAAGCTGGCCGAGTTCGACAAGCTCTACGACCGCATGAAGATGCTGCCGAGCGGCCCGGAGCGGCAGGCACTCTTCGACCGTACCGCGCAGATCATGACCGCCTACGTGCCCTATCGTGTCGCCGTGCATCGCATCCTCACGGACATGAGCTATCCCTGGGTCATCGGCTACCGGCGTCCGCCGTTCTGGCTCGACTGGTGGCAGTACGTCGACGTCGACACGGCCTTGCAGAAGAAGGCGGCAGCATGAGGCGGCGCGAGGCGATCGGCGCCGCGGTCGGCCTGCTCGCTGCCGGCGCCGTCAAGGCAAGCGACGAGGCCGCGTCGGCGGCCGTGCCGGCCGGTGCGGCGCAGAAGGTCCTGCGCTACGCCTTCCCCGCCGCCGAGACCAGCTTCGATCCGGCCAAGATCAGCGACCTCTATTCGCGCATCGTCACCTCGCACGTGTTCGAGGCGCCCTATCGCTTCGACTACCTGGCCCGGCCGGCCAAGGTCGTGCCGCACACCGCGGTGGCGATGCCCGAGGTCAGCGACGACTTCCGCAGCTGGACCCTACGGATCCGTCCGGGCGTCTACTTCTCCGACGACCCGGCCTTCAAGGGCAAGCCGCGCGAGCTGACCGCCGCCGACTACGTCTATTCCTGGAAGCGCCACTTCGATCCCGGCAACAACAGCCCGAACTATGCCGGCTTCGCCGAAGAGGGCGTCCTCGGCGTCGATGCCTTGCGCGACGAGGCGCTCAAGACCAAGCGGCCGTTCGACTTCGACCGCCAGGTCGAGGGCATCCGCGCCGTCGACCGCTACACCCTGCAGTTCAAGCTGGCAAACCCGCGGCCGCGCTTTCTCTACACGATCGCCGACAGCGGCCTGTTCGGCGCGGTGGCGCGCGAGGTGGCCGAGTTCTACGGCGACCAGTTTCCGGAGCACCCGGTCGGCACTGGTGCCTTCCACCTGGTCGAGTGGCGACGGAGCTCGCGCATCGTGCTGCAGCGCAACCCCGACTACCGGGAGGTGCGCTACGACGGCGAGCCCGCCGCTGACGACGCCGAAGGGCAGGCGCTGCTGCGCCAGTTCAAGGGACGCAAGTTGCCCATGATCGACCGGGTCGAGATATCCATCATCGAAGAAAGCCAGCCGCGCTGGCTGTCCTTCCTGAACGGCGACCTCGACCTGCTGACATCGGTGCCGCTCGAGTTCGCCAACCAGGCGGTGCCGGGCGGCCGACTCGCGCCCTACCTGGCCAGGCGCGGCATCCGCATGGACCGCTTCGCCAATCCGGACCGCACCTTCTACTACTTCAACATGGAGGATCCCGTCGTCGGCGGCATGACGCCGGAGAAGGTGGCGCTGCGCCGGGCCATCAGCCTCGGCACCGACGTCGACACCGAGATCCGCAGCGCGCGGCGTGGACAGGCGATTCCAGCGCAGTCGCTGGTCGCCCCCGGCGGCTACGGCTACGACCCGACCTACCGCACCGAGAACAGCGAGTACGACCCGGCCCGGGCCAAGGCCCTGCTCGACATGTACGGCTACGTCGACCGCGACGGCGACGGCTGGCGCGACCTGCCCGACGGGCGCCCCCTGGTCATCGAATACGCGACCACGCCGGACGCGCTCTCGCGCCAGTTCGACGAGCTGTGGAAGAAGAACCTGGACGCGATCGGCATCCGCTTGCGCACCAAATCCGCGCAGTGGCCCGAGCAGCTGAAGGCGGCGCGCGCCGGCCAGCTCATGGTCTGGCAGCTCGGCGGCACCAATGCCTCGCCCGATTTCCAGGACACCTTGCAGCAGCTCTATAGCCCGGCCTCGGGCGGGCAGAACCTGTCGCGTTTCAAGGACGCCCGCTTCGATGAGCTGTATCGGCGCCTGCAAAGCCTGCCCGACGGCCCGGAGCGGATCGCGACGCTGCGCGAGGCGCTGAAGATCGTCACGGCCTACATGCCGCAGAAGTACAACGTGCATCGCATCGTCACCTGCCTGACGCAACCGCGCCTGATCGGTCTGCGCTATCCGCTCTACGGCAACCAGTTCTGGCAGCACGTCGACATCAACGACGGCAGGCGACCGGAACCGAAGTAGCCTCCGCCATTTCGCGAACGCGCGTGACGCGGCGCTATCTCGCCAGCAGGTGAGGCAGCCAGAGCGACAGCGCCGGCACGTAGGTGACGATCAGCAGCGCGGAGCACATCGCGACATAGAACGGCCAGAGCTCGCGCGACACCTCCTCCATCGTCACCTTGCCGATCGCGC
>JBDTNU010000366.1:0-4424 GCA_039933535.1 Caldimonas sp.
CGCCGCCGTTGCCCGGGCGCGGCAGGTTCGCGCCGCCTGAAGAGCGGCGCCGCGCGACCTCGATGGACGCCGCCGCGATCACGCCCTTTTTCGAGACGCTGCGCGCCGCCAATCCGGAGCCGGCGAGCGAGCTCGAGTACGCCAGCGTGTTCGAGTTGCTCGCCGCCGTTCTGCTCTCGGCCCAGGCGACCGACCGCGGCGTCAACAAGGCCACGCGCGCGCTTTTCGCGGTCGCGCCGACGCCGCAGAAGATGCTCGCCCTCGGTCTGCCCGCGCTCGAGGATGCGATCCGGACAATCGGCCTCTATCGCACGAAGGCGAAGAACCTGTTCGCAACCTGCCGCATCCTGGTCGAGCAGCACGGCGGCCAGGTGCCACGAACGCGCGAGGCGCTCGAGGCGCTGCCGGGTGTCGGCCGCAAGACCGCCAACGTCATCCTCAACGTCGCCTTCGGCGAAGCGACGCTGGCCGTCGACACGCATGTCTTTCGGGTTGCCAACCGCACTGGGCTGGCTGTCGGCAAGACCCCGCTGGAAGTCGAAACGCGTTTGCTCGAACGCGTTCCCGACGAGTTTCTCCAGCATGCGCACCATTGGCTGATCCTGCACGGGCGCTACGTGTGCCTGGCGCGCCGGCCGCTGTGCGAGATCTGCGCGGTCGCGAAATGGTGCGACTCGGCGCCTGCGTTTCTTGCCGCGGCGTGCGCGGGCTGAGGATCAACGCAGCAGGCCGTCGCGCTCGCGCCGGACTTCGTCGAGCGCCTCGCACATCGCCGCTGCACCCGCGGCGATGCGCGGTCCCTGCCGGCTGATCGCGTCGCCGTTGAGGGTGTAGAACCAGCGCCCCTTCGTCGCGGCAAGCGCTGGATAGCGGCGCCAGACGGCAAACGACGGCGCCTCGACGTTGCGGCGGACCAGAGCCGTGCCGCCACGTTCGTCGGCGGTGAGGATGGCTTCCGGATCGGCGGCCAGGACCGACTCGGTCGCGACCTGCGGCACCAGCGGCGCGAGCGCGGCGAAGGCATTGCGACCGCCGCACAGCTCGATCACCTCATTGACGATCTGGCGACGATTGATGGTCATGAGCGGGTTCGACCAGACCTGATAGAAGACGCGGACCGGCGCGTCCTTCGCGTGGCGGCGGCGCAGCGCGACGAGCGCGCCGCGCAGCGAATCGGCGACCGGGCCGGCCACGGGCTCCTTGCCGAGCACATGGCCGAGGCGTTCGATCGCCATCGCCACCTCGTCGAGACGCTGGGGCTCGAGGCGAAACAGGCGAATGCCCGCGGCCTCGAGCTGGTCGAGCTCGCGGTTGGTGTTGCCGTGGCGCCAGACGATGACGAGGTCCGGCTTGAGCGCGAGGATGCGTTCGACGTCGAGCCGCGCCGCGTCGCCGATGCGCGGGATTGCGCGCGCTGCGTCCGGATAGTCGCTGTTCGAATCGGTGGCGACGATGGCGTCGCCGCCACCGGCCGCAAACACGAGCTCGGTGAGACTGGGCGCCAGGGTGATGACGCGCGCCGGCGGCCGGTCGAAGACCAGCGTGCGGCCGGCATCGTCGGTCTCGACGATCGGCGCGGCCTGCGCGACGGCGCCGATCACGACGATCACGATCGCGGCTGCCAAACGCGCGGCGATCGACGATCTATCGGCCATCGCTGCCAGCCTCCGCGTCGATCACGAAACGCGGCACACCGCGCAGTTCGATCGTCTCGATCGTCACGCCGAACACGTCCGACAGGCGCTCGGTCGTCATCACGCTCTCGCGTGGCCCGGCAAACGCGCCGCCTCGCCCGTCGAGCAGGACGCAGTGGCGCCCCAGGTCCCACGCGAGATTGAGGTCATGCAGGCTCGCGACGATGGCGCCACCGGGTCGCGCATGGTCGGCGAGCACCTCCAGCAACAAGCGCTGATGCGCAGGGTCGAGATGCGAAGCGGGCTCGTCGAGCAGGAGCAAGGGCGCGCCTTGCAACAGTGCCGTCGCGATCGAAACGCGTTGCCGTTCGCCGCCCGACAGGCCCTGCACATCGACTTCCGCGAGCCGGCTCAGATCGAGGCGGTCGAGGACCGCTGTCACTTCGGGATCGTCCCGCAGCGAGCCGGTCACCGATCCGCCGAAACTGCGATCGCGCGCCAGCACGGCGGTTTCTCGCACGCTCGCAGGGAACGGGTCCGACCAGAACTGCGGGCTCCACGCACGCCGTCCCGCAAGCGCCGCCGGCGGCCACGCGGCGAGCGGCCGAGCGTCGATGCGAACGTCGCCGGCTGCGATCGGAAAGACGCCCGCCATGGCCGCGAGAAGCGACGATTTGCCGGCGCCGTTCGGCCCGATCACGACCCATCGCTCGCCGGCGCAGACACGAAAGTCGAGGGCGCCGAAAAGGTCGCGCCCGGTCGCCGCACCGCCCGCGCGCAACCGCAACGCAGACACCGAGAGATCGACGCCACCTGCGGCCTCTGCGCTCACCGGCCTCGCCCTCGACGCGGCCGATGCAGGAGCATGGCGATGAAACTCGGCACGCCGATCGCGGCGGCAAGCACGCCGACCGGCAACTGCACCGGCGCGACCACGGTTCGCGCCGCCGCGTCGACCAGCACGACGAAGGCACCGCCACCGAGCGCGCTCGCTGGCAGCAGCAGGACGGCCGAACGCACGCCGAGCAGACGCAGTGCGTGCGGCACGACCAGGCCGACGAAGCCGATCGCGCCAGCCGTCGCGACCGCGGCACCAGTGGCGATCGCCGCCGCCACGATGGTCAGTATCCTTCTTCGCCCGACCGGCACGCCGAGCGTCGCGGCCCAGGCATCGCCGCGCGCAAGCCAGTCGAGCTGGCGTGCGGTCGGCCAGACGATCGCGAGTGCAATGGCAAGCGCAATCCAGGCGATCTCCCAGTGCGCGGCGCCGTTCAGGTCGCCGAGCAGCCAGAACACCATGCCCCGCAACTGCCCCTGGTCGGCAAGCGTGAGGATCAGCGAGACCAGCGCCGAGCAACCAGAGCCGATCATGACGCCGACCAGGAGCAACGACGTCGAGCTGTCGGACTGCGCGGTCGAAGCCGGACCGGCGATCCGCCGCCCCATCAGTCCGAACAGCAGCATGGCGGCGAGAAACGCACCCGCTGCCGCGCCCAGGGCGATGCTCCATTCGGAAATCAGCCCGGCGGCGCTGCCCGCCAGAAGGATCGTGCCGAGCGCGCCCACTGCGGCGCCACCCGCGACGCCGAGCACATACGGGTCGGCCAGGGCATTGCGCGTCAGCAACTGCATCAACGCGCCGGAGAGCGCGAGCGCCGCGCCGGCGCCGAACCCCGAGAGCACGCGCGGAACGCGAATCTGCCAGAAGATCTCGGCCGAAGCGGCGCCGATGCCGGTCGAGCCGGCCAGCACGCCGAGACCGCACGCGCCCACAGCGGCAACAGCCGTCAGGACAAGCGCGCGGCGGGCATGCATGCGGGACTAGACACCCTGGCCGTCGAAGCGCACGCCGATCCACACCTGTCGGCCGAGACCCCGATAGTCGCGCAACGGCTCGACGCGGTGATCCAGCGCGTTGAGCAGCTTGGCCTCGACGCGCCACTTCGGCAGGAAGCGCCAGGTCGCACGCACGTCGACGACCGCATAGCCGCCGAGCACGACGCCGCCGTCCGGGCGCGAGCCGACGTCGAGGATCGAGCCGCCGATGGTCCAGTCGCCGAAGGCATAGTCGGCGGCCAGGGTTTCCTGATGCGCCGCGCGACGCGCGAGACGCTGTCCGGTGTCGGCATCGGTGGCATCGAGAAAGTCGACGGTCGCGCGGACGTCGAGACCGCCCCAGCGTTGCGCCGCAGTCAGCGTCGCGCCCTGCAGACGGGCACGCGAAGTGTTCGCCGCACAGCCGAAAAATCCGGGCGGGCAATCGGTTCCGGTCGGATCGGGATCGAAGCCGATCAGGTCCCTGACCCGGTTTCGGTAGACAGTCACCGCAGCGCTGGTCGTTCCCGACTGCCAGTTCGCGCCGATCTCGATGCTGCGGCCACGCTCGGGGCGAATCGTCGCGATGCCGAAGAACGGATAGCTCGTGTCGTTGAAGGTCGGCGCGCGAAAGCTGGTGCCGGCCAGCGCGCGCAACTTGAAGCCACGCGCGATCTCGTAGCTCCAGCCGAGCCGGCCGGTCGTCACGCCGCCCCACACCGAGCTGTCGTCACGACGCAGGTCAGCCTGCAGGCTGCTGCCCGCGAACTGTCCGGCGTAGCCGATCACGAGGGCGTTGTTGTGACGTCGCTGCGCCTCCGCAAAGACGTCGGCGGTGGCCCGCTCGCGAAGGTGTTCGTAGGCCAGGACGAGTTGTTGATCGGGACCGAAGCGCAAGGCGTTCTGCCAGGTCGCCTGGTCGCGCTCGGTCTTGAAGCGACTGATCGTCATCCCGCCGCTTTTCGAGTCGTCGAC
>JBDTNU010000367.1:0-4412 GCA_039933535.1 Caldimonas sp.
TGGGCGTCGAGATAGAAGCCGTCGAGTTCCATGCCGCCGGCGACGTGGATCTCGCCGACGTGCCTGAGCTCGAGCTCGGCCAGCAAGGCACGCGCATCGAAGCCGTGATTGCGCGCATTCGTGTAGACGTTGTGCAGGTCGAGCACGAGCCCGCAGCCGCTTTCGCGGCAGAGCGTGTTGAGAAAGGTCGCTTCGTCCATCTCGCAGTCCGGGATGTCGAAGTAGTAGACGTTGTTCTCGAGCAGGAAGGGCACCGGCACGCGCCATTGCACCTCGCGGATTCGCGGCACCAGCAGATCGATCGACTCACGGTCGCGCGGCAAGGGCAGCGTGATGCCGACGTTCATCAGCCGGTCATCGTGCTCGGCGAGATGGAAGGCGAGGTGGTCGCTGTGCCAGGCAAAGCCGAGACGCCGGCGCCAGCGCTCGATCTGGTCGACGTGGCCGAGGTCGAAAACGCCGGCGCTGCCGATCGACAGGCCGATGCCGTGTGCCACGAGCGGCCTGCCCCGACTCGCCCGCGCAAGCGCTGCGCGGCCCTCGGCATCGTCGATGTAGCGCGGCTCGGCACTGCGACCGAGATCGGTCCAGAGAATGTCGGGGACGATCTCGACGTAGTCGAGCTCATCGCCCGCCGCTTCGATCAGCGGCCCGAGCGGGGCCTGGTACGCCAGGCCCACGCCCAGCCTCGGCAAAGGCTGCATCGCGAATGCCTTAGCGAATGCCGCGAACGGCGATGTCTTCGATGATGAAGCGGTCGAGTCCCGAGAGGCAGGGCCGGCAGCCCTTGAAGCCGGGCAGCTCGGGCACGGTCAAGGTGACCTTGAGAGCCGCGACGAGATCGTCGAACGATGTGCTCGAGGTCAAGGCCACGTGCATTTCGGTGACCGCGACCTTGCGCTTGGGAACGGTGGTGCTGGGCATGAAAGTCTCCTCGGTAGTGCCACACGAATCGTGTGCGCTTGGGCGACATGCCCGAAGCGGGCGGATTGTTTGCGCGACCCACCACACATGCATATCGCGCGTTGGGGGGATGGGTCGCGCCGGACGCGGCGTTCGCCGACAGCGAGCGCGCGGCGACCTCACTACATTGACGAGCAGATCGTTTCCGATGGAGGGCTCGAGGCATGACGACCAAGGTAAGAAAGGGGCAATGGCCCGGCAACCTCGAGCGCGTCGAGTTCAGCCAGCGCTTTCGCACCTCGTTCGTCGACCCGGCGTTTCGCAGCGAAGACGTCGCGATCGGCCGGCTCGAAGCGATCGCCTGGGACGCGTACCGCGACGGCCGCAAGGCGCCGCTCACGAGAAAGGCCGGCCCTGGCTACGCCGACCCCGACTACGACCTGTCGGTCGAGTGGATCGAAGCCAGCGAGCGCGTCAAGAACGCGCAGAAAGCATGGGCGGATCCGAAGACGAAGACCCGAGCGCTCGTCATCTGCGGCTCGCCACGCAACGACGGCACGTGTCCGGGCGAGATCTCGAAGACCTTTCGCCTCTCCGGACTCGTCAACGACGTGCTCGTGGCGGAAAGGATCGACGTCGACTTTCTCGACTTGAGCCTGCTCACGTCGGACTACAAGCGCCACATCCATCCCTGCAAGGGCTGCGTCTCGACCGCCGAGCCGCTCTGCCACTGGCCCTGCACCTGCTATCCGAACCACGCTCTCGGCCAGACCCACGACTGGATGAACGAGATCTACCAGCGCTGGGTGTCGGCGCACGCCATCGTCATCGTCACGCCGACGCATTGGTACTCGACCTCGAGCGCACTCAAGCTGATGATCGATCGACTGGTCTGCGCCGATGGCGGCAATCCCGACCCGACCTCGACGCACGGCAAGGATCCGGCCAAGGCCAAGGCGCTCGAGCTCGAAGGTTGGGACTATCCGAAGCATCTCGACAAGCGCGTCTACGGCCTGGTCGTGCACGGCGACGTGGCCGGCATCGAAGGCTCGCGCCGGGCACTCTCCGACTGGCTCGACTGGATGGGCCTGCTCGATGCCGGCGATCAGGCCCGGCTCGACCGCTACATCGGCTACTTCGAGCCCTACGCGACGAGCCACGACACGCTCGACAAGGACGAGGCGGTGCAGGAGGAAACCCGCAACGTCGCCCGCGCGGTCGCGCGCGTGACCCACGCACTGCGCAAGGGCGAACTGAGCGCGGAGCTGGCCGACCTGCCGAGGCCGCGACCGAAGTAGATGCGTTATTGCTGCACCGCAGCAATATTTGTCGCGACCGGTTACCCTGTGTCCTGCTTCGAGAGAGAACACCTTGAATTCCTTCCTGAAAAAGATCATTGCCGCAACCGGACTGACGCGCCGCGGCAGCGTGGTCGAAGCCACCGAGGCGATCCAGCGCGCGCTGAAGCCGGAGGCGGTCGCGTCGCATGGCGGCGCGCCACTCCGGGCCGAGACGGCGGCCACGGCGGTGATGGCGGCCGACGTGCTCGACGGACTGGTCCGGGAAGTGGAACCGGAACAGCGTGCGCCGCGACCGGTCGTCGAGCCCGCCGTGGCTTTCGATCTCGACGGGTCGGAGAGCGCCGAACACCAGCGCGAGGCGCGTTTCGACGAGAGCAGCTTCACCGCCGAGGCCGGCACGCGCGCCTTCAAGTTGTTCGAGCCCTCCGGGTTCGAAGGCCGTGCCCTTCCGCTCGTGGTCATGCTGCACGGATGTACCCAGGACCCCGACGATTTCGCGGCCGGAACCCGAATGAATGCGCTCGCGCAGGAGCAGGGCCTGTACGTGCTCTATCCGGCCCAGGCCCCGCGCTCGAATGCGCACAAGTGCTGGAACTGGTTTGTTCCCGGTGACCAAAGGCGCGGCCACGGCGAGCCGGCGCTTCTTGCCGGGATGACACGCCACGTCATGGCGACGCATCCGATCGACGCCGATCGGGTCTGGGTCGCGGGCCTCTCCGCAGGCGGCGCGATGGCGGCGATCCTGGCGCGCGAGTACCCGGATCTGTTTGCCGCCGCCGGCATCCATTCGGGGCTGCCTGCCGGCGCGGCGCACGACGTCGTGTCGGCGTTTTCAGCGATGAAGTCCGGCGCCGCGGGCGCGCTGCCGAGCTGGCCGGGCGCTTCGGGCCATGCGCCAGTTCGAACGCCTCTGATGGCGTGGCCAGGTATCCAGCCCGACGAGAGCCGTGTCCAGCCGGGCGCCGATGCGGCGCGCGGCGCGCCGGTCATCGTCTTTCACGGCGACGCCGACAGCACCGTCAACGTGTTGAACGGCAGCCACGCGATCGACGCGGCGCTCGGCGCAGCGCCCGCCAGTGCCAGCCGCGAATCGAGCGCCGCTGCGACGAGCCAGGGACGCACCTTCACGCGCACCGTCTACCGGCCAGCCGGTGCGAACAGCCAGGCGCCGAGCCGGGCCGAGCACTGGGTCGTGCACGGCGCCGGCCATGCCTGGTCGGGCGGCGACGCGGCGGGCAGCTTCACCGAGAGAGAGGGCCCTGACGCGTCGCGCGAGATGCTTCGTTTCTTTGCCGAGCACCCGCGACCCGCTCACTTTCGCACGTAGCGCACGATCCTCTCGACGATGCTGTCGGGCAGCGCACGAAGCGCGCTGCACACGCGAGGTCGCGCTTGGTCGACGGACTTACCTGCGAAACTCGGCACCATGATCAGCGGCAAGACGACCTTGATCGCCCACCTCGGCTATCCGACCGAGGCGTTCAAGGCGCCCATGATCTACAACCCCTGGTTCGAGCAGCGCGGCATCGACGCCGTCGTCGTGCCGATGGGCGTGAAGAGCGACGACTATCCGGCCGCCCTTGCTGCGCTGGCCACGCTGACCAACCTGCGCGGCGCGCTCGTGACCATGCCGCACAAGGTGACGACGCTGGCGCTCGTTGACGACGCGACGCCGACGGCGCGCATCGCCGGCGCGTGCAACGCCTTGCTGAGGCGTGCCGACGGCAGCTGGCTGGGCGACCAGTTCGATGGCGCGGGCTTCGTGCGCGGCGTCGCGCGCAAGGGCCGGCGCATCGCCGGCAGCCGGGTCTTCGTCGCCGGATGCGGCGGCGTCGGCTCGGCGATCGCCGCCTCGCTGGCTGCGGCCGATGTTGCGGCGATCGATCTCTTCGATGCCCACGGCGCTTCGGCCGACGCCTTGCGCAACCGCCTGCTCGCGCACTATCCCGAGCTCGAGGTTCGCACCGGCTCCCGGGATCCCGCGGGGCATGACATCGTCGTCAACGCCACGCCGCTGGGCATGAAGGAAGGCGATGCCTTGCCCTTCGCCATCGAGCGCGTCGATTCGAGCGCCCTGGTCGGCGAGGTCGTCATGAAGGCCGAGCACACGCCGCTGCTGCGCGCGGCGCTGGCGCGCAGCCTCGAGGTGCAGATCGGCACCGACATGCTGTTCGAGATGATCCCCGCCTACCTCGAGTTCTTCGGCTT
>JBDTNU010000368.1:0-4398 GCA_039933535.1 Caldimonas sp.
ATGATGCCGTGGATCAAGAAGAACCGCCTCGTCGACCAGTCGCGCAACTGATGTCGCTCCGTCCGACCGCAGCGCGAGCGTCGTGAGCACCGAGCCCGCCGTCGTCGTCGGTCCGGCCGAGCCAGCGCTTCGGCCACGGCGCAAGGGCGTCTACATCCTGCCCAACCTGTTCACGCTGGGCGCGCTGTTCGGCGGGTTCTACGCCGTGGTGATGGCGATGAATGGGCGCTTCGAGCAGTCGGCCTACGGTGTGTTCGCGGCGATGGTGCTGGACAGCCTCGACGGCCGCGTCGCGCGCATGACCCGGACGCAGAGCGTGTTCGGCGAGCACATGGACTCGCTCTCCGACATGGTCTCGTTCGGCGCCGCGCCGGCGCTGATCGCCTACGAGTGGGCGCTGCGCGGGCTCGGCAAGCCAGGCTGGATCGCGGCCTTCGTCTACTGCTCTTGCACTGCGCTGCGCCTGGCCCGCTTCAACACCAACGTCGGCGTCGTCGACAAGCGCTTCTTCCAGGGTCTGCCGAGCCCGGCCGCGGCGGCGCTCGTGATGGGCTTCATCTGGCTGATGGACAACGCCGGCTTCACCGGCATCGAGGAAGGTCCGTGGCTCGGCTGGGTGACTTTCGGCTTCACCCTCTACGCTGGCCTGACGATGGTCACCAACGTGCCGTTCTACAGCTTCAAGGACCTGAGCATCAAGCGCTCGGTGCCGTTCGTCGTCATCGTCCTGATCGCCTTGGGCATCGCGATCATCAACATCCACGTGCCCGGGGCACTGTTCGGGCTCTTCGTCGCTTATGGCGTGTCGGGTTACGGGGTGTACGTGTGGAAGAAGCTGAAGGGCAAGCCGGTGAGCGTGATTGCAACGTCGACCGACGAGCCTGACGAACAAGGCTTGCACCGCTGAGCCGCCCTGAGCTATATTGATCCGGTGATGTCGCGAATCCGTTCGGCCCTGCTGCTTCTTCTTCGACCTTTCAGGGCTCGCTGAACGACCTCGTCCCAACGTCTCGTCTGACCGGCCCGCTAGCAAACGCAGCGGGCCGTTTTGTTTTCTGCCTCGAAAGAACGTCATGACCGACCGCCTGTTCATCTTCGACACCACCCTGCGCGACGGCGAGCAATCGCCCGGCGCCTCGATGACCAAGGACGAGAAGCTTCGTATTGCCCGCCAGCTCGAGCGGCTCAAGGTCGACGTGATCGAGGCCGGATTCGCCGCCTCGTCGAACGGCGACTTCGAGGCGGTGCGAGCGATCGCGCACGCCATCAAGGGCTCGACCGTCTGCTCGCTGGCGCGCGCCAACGACCGCGACATCTCGCGCGCCGCCGAAGCCCTGAAGGGGGGCGAGTCGACGAGGATCCACATCTTTCTCGCTACCAGCGACCTGCACATGGAGAAAAAGCTGCGCATGACACGCGAGCAGGTCTTCGAGCAGGCCCGGCTGTCGGTGCGCTTCGCCCGCAATCTCAGCGGCGACGTCGAGTTTTCGCCGGAGGACGGCTACCGCTCCGATCCTGAGTTTCTCTACCGGGTGCTCGAGGCGGTGATCGACGAGGGCGCGACGACGATCAACATCCCGGATACGGTCGGCTACGCGGTGCCCGACCTGTACGGCGAATTCCTGCTCGATCTGCGCCGGAAGATCCCGAATGCCGATAAGGCGGTCTGGTCGGTGCACTGTCACAACGATCTCGGCATGGCGGTCGCCAACTCGCTGGCCGGCGTGAAGATCGGCGGTGCGCGTCAGGTCGAATGCACGATCAACGGCCTCGGCGAGCGTGCCGGGAACTGCTCGCTCGAAGAGGTCGTGATGGCGGTGAAGACGCGCAAGGACTACTTCGGCCTCGAGATCGGCGTGGACACCGCCCAGATCGTCCCGGCGTCGCGCCTCGTCGCACAGACGACCGGCTTCGTTGTCCAGCCGAACAAGGCGGTGGTTGGCGCGAATGCGTTCGCGCACGCTTCAGGCATCCACCAGGACGGCGTGCTCAAGGCGCGCGACACCTACGAAATCATGCGTGCGGAAGACGTCGGCTGGGCCACCAACCGGATCGTGCTGGGCAAGCTCTCGGGCCGCAACGCGTTCAAGCAGCGACTGAAGGACCTCGGCATCGAGATGGAATCCGAGGCCGACATCAACACGGCGTTTGCGCGCTTCAAGGAACTGGCCGACCGCAAGAGCGACATCTTCGATGAAGACATCCTCGCCCTCGTGATGGACGAGGCCGTCACTGCCGAGCACGAGCACTACCGCTTCATCTCGCTCTCCCAGCATTCGGAGACCGGGGCGCGGCCGCAGGCCAGCGTCGCTTTCGCCGCCGGCGAGGTCGAGCATCACGCATCCAGCGACGGCAACGGGCCGGTCGACGCGAGCCTGAAGGCGATCGAATCGAAGATCGCGAGTGGCGCGGAAATGCTTCTCTATTCGGTCAATGCCATCACCAGCGGGAGCACAGAATCTCAAGGCGAGGTCACCGTGCGGCTGCAGCATGGCGGCCGGATCGTCAACGGCGTTGGTGCCGATCCGGACATCGTCGTCGCGTCAGCGAAGGCCTATCTTGCGGCGTTGAACAAGCTGCATAGCAAGACCGAAAGGGTTGCTGCGCAAGGCTGACCGGGCGAGAGAAGTGGCACGGCCGATTCCGTGTCTGTAGTCTCACTTTAGAAAGAACGCGCAAGTTTCTGATCTTGCGCGTTTTTATTGCCTCGCATAGACTCGCGCCGCTGCCTGTTCCAAGGATGACCGTGACTTCGATTGCCAAGCTCGCAACGGCACTCTGCATCTGCCTTTGTACCGCCGTTGCCGCGGCGCCTTTGAAGTCCTCGGCCGCCGGTCGCGAATCGGCGAAGAAGCACACTGCTGCCTCGAGGGCGGCCCTGACCAGGATCGCAGCCCACGCGCGGGTCCGCCAGGCGCTGGTCGCGGCGCCCCGTCGCGGCAGCGTTCGCCACGTCGCTTTCGTTCACGTCGAGCCTGCCCATCCGTCGTTCGGCCAGCTGATCGGCCTGCACGACTCGGCCGATTCGCTCGAGTTGAAGTCCGGTGTTGCGCTGGTCCTCGACCAGGACACCAACGAGGTGCTGTTCAGCAAGAATTCGCAGGCGATCCTTCCGATCGCCTCGTTGACCAAGCTCATGACGGCGGTCGTTGTCACCGAGGCCAACCTGCCGCTCGGCGAGCTGATCACCATCACCGACGACGACATCGACACCGAGAAGGGCAGCCGCTCGCGCCTCAAGGTCGGCACGACGCTGCCGCGCGAGGACATGCTGCATCTGGCCCTGATGTCTTCCGAGAATCGCGCCGCGCATGCGCTGGGCCGCACCTATCCGGGCGGCCTGGGCGTCTTCGTCGAGCTGATGAACGCCAAGGCGCGGGCCCTCGGCATGAAAGACACGCACTACGTCGAGCCGACGGGCCTTTCGAGCCGCAACCAGTCGAGCGCTCGCGACCTCGCCACGCTCGTCAAGGCGGCGCACGAGCACCAGATCATCCGCGAGCTTTCCACCTCGCGTGAATACGCGGTCGAGGTCGGCAACCGCGAAGTCCAGTTCCGGAACACCAACGGCCTCGTCAAGAGCCCGGAATGGGACATCGGCCTGCAGAAGACCGGCTACATCTCCGAAGCGGGGCGCTGCCTCGTCATGCAGGCAACGATGGCCGGCCGCCAGCTGATCATGGTGTTCCTCGATTCCGCGGGCAAGTACTCGCGCATCGGCGATGCCGAGCGGGTGCGTCGGTGGGTCACCGAATCGGCGCGGACGATACCCGTCCTCGACACGGCCAAGCCGAAGGTCTGAGCTGACGTCCGGCCGTCGCGGCTAGCCGCGGTGGCCGAGCGAGGAAGAGATCTGCGCCGCCGTCGCACGCAGTCGCTCGAGCCAGCTTTCTTCGAGGCGATCAGCAGGTGCCGAGATCGACAGGCCGGCAACCAGCTTGCCCTGGTCGTCGAGGATCCCCGCCGCCATGCAACGAACGCCGAGCTCCAACTCCTCATCGTCGCGCGCCGTGCCGTACTGGCTGACCCGCGACAACTCGCGTTCCAGCGACGCCAGGTCGGTGATGCTGTTGCGCGTGTGCCCTGCCAGTCCGGTTCGCGCAGCGTAGGCGCGCACGCGCTGCGCGTCGTCCTGGGCCAGGAACAGTTTGCCGACCGAGGTGAGATGGAGCGGCGCCCGGCCGCCGATGGCGCGCACCACCTGCATGCCTGAACGCTCGCTGTAGGTCCGTTCGACATAGACGATCTCGTCGCCCTGGCGCATCGAGAGGTTGACGGGCTGGTGCGTGAGCTTGTGGAGCTCACGCATGGGCGCCAGCGCCGCGTCGCGCACATCGAGCCGCGCCTTCACGAGGTTGCCGAGCTCGAGCAGGCGCATGCCGAGCCGATAGCTGCCCG
>JBDTNU010000369.1:0-4398 GCA_039933535.1 Caldimonas sp.
AGCTCGACCTGGCCGATGCCGAGCGGCGCGGGCACGAGCGCGAGGAAGGAGCCGACTTCGGCCATCGGCAGATCCCACACCTCGAGCTCGACGGACGCGCCTTCGGAAGCGACACGCAGCATCCCCGGCTTTGGCGGCGTGGTGTCGGGCAGGGCGTAAAGACGATAGTGAGGGGCCGTGCGGGTGGACTCGCGAAGCACGGCGCCGCGATCGGTGAGCTGCGCGTTGAGCGGCAGGCCGCTCAGGTGCGCGCCGACGACCGCGATCGGCAGGGTCGGTGCGCTCGCGGGCCAGGGCTGGTCGGCGTGCGCAAGATCGGCATCGGGCACGCTGCCTGCGAGCGGGCTGCTGCGTTGAGTCGCCCCGAGCCGCAACCCCAGGCTCGACTGCCAGGCCATGCCGAATCGCGCCAGCGCCGCATCGCTGTCGGGCGGCGCGATGAGGGTCACACCGAATGGAAGGCCGCTTGCCGTGAAGCCGGCGGGCAACGCCAGGGCGCACCAGCCGAGCAGATTGACGAAATTGGTGTACAGGCCGAGCTGCGCGTTGCTGCGCAAGGGCTCGGCATCGACTTCCGTGTGCTTCGGATGGCCCGCTGCCGTCGGCACCATCAGGATGTCGACCTGATCCCAGAGCGCCGCGCTGTCGCGCTTTGCCGTGGCAAGCGCGTACTGGCCGCGAAAGGCATCGACCGCCGAGTAGCCGCGCGCCGCTTCGATCACCTGGCGCACCGACGGGTCGAGCGCGGCCGGATTGCGCTCGAGCAATTCTTCGACGACGGCGAGCCGCTCCGCGACCCACGGTCCGCTGTAGAGCAACTCGGCGACCGCGTGCAGCGGCGCGAAATCGATGGCGACGGGGCGGTGGCCGAGCGTCGAGAGGTGGGCCACCGCGCTCTCGAAGGCTGCCGCGTAGCCGGCGTCGCCATGAAATTCTGCATGCGACGGAATGCCGATGCGCAGCGCGCCCGGCAGCCGCGCAGAGCCGCACTGAAACGCGCTGTAGGGATCGAGCGGGTCGCTGCCCTCGATGACGGCGAGCACGGCCGCGGCATCTTCGACCGTCAGGGCGAAGACCGAGACGCAGTCGATGCTGCGGCAGGCAGGCAGCACGCCGCAAGTCGTGACCCTGCCCGGCGTCGGCTTCAGTCCGACGATGTTGTTGAATCCGGCCGGCACCCGGCCCGAGCCGGCGGTGTCGGTGCCGAGGGCGATCGGCACGTCGCCGCGCGAAACGACGACAGCCGATCCCGAACTGGAACCGCCGCTGATCCGCTCTGCCGCGAACGTGCTGCTCGGTCGTCCGTAGGGCGAGCGCGTGCCGACCAGTCCGGTGGCGAACTGGTCGAGGTTGGTCTTGCCCATGCATACCGCACCGGCATCGACCAGCCGCTGCACCGCTCCCGCGTGAACTTCGGGCCGCGCTTCGACAGCCGGGCAGGCGGCCGTGGTCGGCAGGCCGGCGACGTCGATGTTGTCCTTGGCCGCGAAGGGCACGCCGAACAAGGGCATCGCCTTCATCGCCGCTGCCCGATCGTCGTAAGACATTGCGCGCTGCTCGAGCGCGGCGATCTGCGCCGTCAGATGCGCTTCATCGCTTCGCGTGATCCAGGCGGCGATCGGGCTCTCTGCGGCCAGGCGTCTTTTCAGGGCCTTCAGAAGCGTGCGTGGCGACGCCCCGGCGCGATAGGCGTTGCGCCAGTCGGCAAGCGTGAGCAGCGACGAGAACTCCATGCGGCGGTTTGGTGCGTGTCCAGGTATACCAGCCTGTGTACCGCATGATCCATGCCCGCGCGACACTGGATTCGGTCCGCATCGTCGGCACGGGGATGGATCGAACGCCGAAGCCGCCTGGGCCGCGGGCGATGTGCGCCGCTAGCAGTCCTTCAAAGGACTGGTCGCGCCTTCGTGCGGCTTGCCGGAGAGCACGAATACGGCCGCCTCGCGCGGCGTCATGCGTTGCTTTTCGGTGGCGTCGGCAGCCTCGCGGGCGCGGGCCTCCATGGTCGAGCGATCGGGCACGCCGCTGCAGGCGAGCAGGTACACGACCCGGCGCGCGGTGCCGATGGTGGCACCGGTCTGCGAGGCAATGCGCGGTGCGAGGGCGTCCAGATCGGCGACGTGCATGCCGACGCGTGGCGCGACGGCTGCCAGATGCTTGGAGTCGACGCGGCCGGTGAAAAAGACGACGACAAACAATGCCGCAAGCCCGAGACCGATCACGGTGAACACGTGTTTCATGGACTGCGGCTCCTGACGAAGCGATTGTCAATTTTCAAGCAATGCGCGAACCCCTGCCTGCGTTTACCTTGGTTCACCAACACTGCGGGAGGCGATTGAACTGTATATATTCACAGTATGCCTCAACGTCCCGATCGGCAACGACCCATTTCGCGCGACGAGGCACCGCGGCCCGAGGAAAGAGCGCGCCCTGCGGTAAAAGGGCGCGGCACGGTATGGGCCATCGCGCATCGATTCACGCACCAGGGCAGCGAGAGCTACGACGACGGCTGGGGCACGCTCGAGCAATCGGCAACCGAGGAAAAACTGCCGCCCGAGACCACCATCATCGAGGAGCGCGTCAAGTCGATCCTCTCGAGCAACGACTCGCCCGACCTGTCGTTCGATCTCTCGATCAACCCGTATCGCGGCTGCGAGCACGGCTGCGTCTACTGCTTCGCGCGGCCAACGCACAGCTACCTGAACATGTCTCCGGGGCTGGATTTCGAGACCAGGATCATCGCCAAGGTCAACGCTGCCGAGCGCCTGCGTGAGGCCTTCGCCAGCCGCGCGTACGAGCCGACGGCGATCAACATCGGCTCGGCCACCGATGCCTACCAGCCGATCGAGCGCAAGCTCGGCATCACGCGTTCGCTGATCGCGCTCATGGCCGAGTGCGCGCATCCGTTCTCGCTGGTCACCAAGTCGTCGGGCGTCGAGCGTGATCTCGATCTGGTCGCGCCGATGGCGGCACGCGGGCTGGTCGCGGTCTACGTTTCGGTCACCTCGCTCGACCCGGCGATCGCCCGAATCCTCGAGCCGCGCGCCGCTGCGCCGCATCGTCGCCTGAAGACGAACGAGACGCTGGCGCGCGCCGGCGTGCCGGTGGGCGTGAGCGTCTCGCCGATCATTCCGTTCATCAACGAGCCGGAAATCGAGCGCATCCTCGAGGCAGCTGCCGCAGCGGGCGCCAGCTCGGCGTTCGGCATCGTCCTGCGCCTGCCCTGGGAAGTGAATCCCATCTTCCAGCGCTGGCTGGACGAGCACTTTCCGGACCGCGCAGGGCGTGTGATGGCACGAGTACGCGAGATGCGAGGCGGCCGCGACTACCAGGCCGACTACGGCAGCCGGATGAAGGGTGAGGGCGTCTGGGCGCAGCTGCTCCAGCAGCGCCTTGCCAAGGCCAAGGCAAGGTTCGGGCTCGATCGCGAACGTGTCGCCCTCGACCTCACGCAGTTTCGAAAGCCCCTGCCCGTCAGCAAGGTCGGGCAGGGCGACCTGTTCGGCTGAGGGAGCTTGCCTCAGTCCTTGAGGTCGGGCTCGAAGAACAGGAAGGTCACCTCCGGAAAAGCAGCGCGGAAGTCCTTCTCGATGGCGTTGATGACCGCGATCAGCGCTTCGGCCGACGCCACCGGCTTCATGCGTGCCTTGACCGCGACCATGACGTCACCCCCGAGCTGCTGCGTGATCAGGTTGTAGATGGTTTCCGTTTCCGGGCGTGTCTCGAGGTATGTGCGCATACGCCGCAGCACCGCCTTCTCGACGCTCTGGCCGATCAGCAGCGCCTTGACCTCGGTGCCGACCAGCAGCGCCACCAACACCAGCAGCGCACCGATGCAGATCGAACCGACCGCGTCCCACACCGGGTTGCCGGTGGCCAGCGCCAGGCCGATGAACGCCAGCGCGGTGGCGAGGCCGCCCAGGGCAGCGACGTCCTCTGCGAAGACGACCAGCAACTCGCTCTGCCGCGATGAGCGGAACCAGCGCCAGAGGCTTTGCGAACCGCGTTCCTTGTTCACTTCGCGCACGCACCCCCAGAGCGAGACGCTTTCCGCGGCGATGCTGAAGGCGAGGATGGCGATGGCCACCCAGGCGTTCGCGAGCGGCTCGCTCGCGTGCAGCTTGTGCACGCCCTCGTAGATGGAAAAAAGGCCGCCCATGCTGAACAGCATCAGGGCGACGATGAAGCTCCAGAAGTAGATCGCCTTGCCGTAGCCGAGCGGGTGGTCCGGGCTCGGCGCACGCCCGGCCTCGCGCAGGCCCCAGAGCAGAAGCGCCTGGTTGGCGCAGTCGGCGTACGAATGGATCGCCTCGGCGAGCATCGACGACGAGCCGGTGAACACCGCGCCGGCCGTCTTGGCGACGGCGATGAGGAAGTTCGCGCCGAGCGCGAACAGGA
>JBDTNU010000370.1:0-4378 GCA_039933535.1 Caldimonas sp.
ACTTCTGAAGGAGTTATTCCATGCCTCGCGTCAAACGCGGCGTCACTGCACGTGCACGCCACAAGAAAGTTCTCGCCCTCGCCAAGGGCTTCCGCGGTCGCCGAAAGAATGTGTTTCGGATCGCCAAGGAAGCAGTCATGCGCGCCGGGCAATACGCCTATCGCGATCGCCGCACCAAGAAGCGAGTCTTTCGCCAGCTCTGGATTGCGCGCATCAACGCCGCCACGCGCGGCCTCGGCGTGACCTACAGCAAGTTCATGGCCGGCTTGAAGAAGGCCGGGGTCGGCATCGACCGCAAGGTGCTGGCCGACATGGCCGTCAACGATCCGGCTGCGTTCGGCAGCATCGTCGAGAAAGTTCGGCCGCACCTCGCATGATCTTGGCGGGCCGGCAGCGCCATGCCGCCGCGTCCCGGGTTTCGCGCCGCTCTGCGGCTTTGGCTCGTTGCAGAGAACGATGAACGATCTCGCGTCGCTGGTTGAAAGCGCCAAGGCGGACTTCGCGGGTGCGTCGGCGAGTGCCGAGCTCGAGGACGCGAAGGCGCGCTATCTCGGGAAATCGGGCAGCGTCACCGAGCAGCTGAAGGCGCTCGGCGCCTTGCCCGTCGACGAGAAGAAGGCGCGCGGCGCGGAGATCAATACCGCCAAGCAGGCGATCGAAGCGGCGCTGACCGAACGCCGTACCGAGCTGGCCAACCGTCAGCTCGAAGCGCAGCTCGCGGCCCAGTCGCTCGACGTGACGCTGCCAGGACGCGGCCGCGGCAGAGGCAGCATTCATCCGGTGAGCCGGGCGCTCGAGCGGATCGAGACGATCTTCGCCTCGTTGGGCTTCGAGGTCGCAGACGGTCCCGAGATCGAGACCGACTGGTACAGCTTCACTGCCCTCAACAATCCCGAGAACCATCCTGCGCGGTCGATGCAGGACACCTTCTACGTCGACGTCAAGGACGACGAGGGCCGCTGGCTCAACCTTCGTCCCCACACGTCGCCGATGCAGATCCGCCATGCGCGGGCGCACGCGCGCCGCCATGCCGGCGCCGCGGTCATGCCCGATGTGCGCGTGATCGCTCCCGGCCGCACCTATCGTGTCGACAGCGATGCAACGCACTCGCCGATGTTTCACCAGGTCGAGGGCCTGTGGCTCGGCGAGAACGTGAGCTTTCGCGACCTGAAGGCCGTGTATCTCGACTTCATGCGCGCGTTCTTCGAGACCGACCAGCTGAAGCTGCGCTTTCGGCCGAGCTACTTCCCGTTCACCGAGCCGAGCGCCGAGATCGACCTCATGTTCGAGACCGGGCCGCTGGCGGGGCGCTGGCTCGAGATCTCGGGGTCGGGCCAGGTCCATCCGCAGGTCGTTCGAAACATGGGCTTCGATCCGGAGCGGGTGATCGGCTTTGCCTTCGGTTCCGGGATCGATCGCCTGGCGATGCTGCGTTACGGCATCGACGACCTGCGCCTCTTCTTCGACGGCGACCTGCGCTTCCTGAGCCAGTTCGCGTGATTCTGCAAGCCTGACATGCAGTTCCCCGAATCCTGGCTGCGCGAGTTCTGCGATCCGCCGATCTCCACTGCCGAGCTCGCCGAGCGGCTGACCATGGCCGGGCTCGAGGTCGAGGCCTTGCGTCCCGCCGCGCCGCCATTTCATGGTGTGGTCGTCGCCGAAGTGCTCGCGGTCGCGCCGCACCCCAATGCCGATCGCCTGCGCGTCTGCCAGGTCGACGCGGGCGGTGGCGAGACACTCGAAATCGTCTGTGGCGCGCCGAACGTGCGCGCCGGCATCAAGGTGCCCTGCGCCCGCGTCGGCGCCGAGTTGCCGCCAGCGAAGGAAGGCGAGGACGCGCAGCCGTTTCGCATCGAAGTGGGCAAAATTCGTGGTGTCGAGAGTCGCGGCATGTTGTGCTCGGCGCGCGAGCTGAAGCTCTCCGACGATCACGGCGGCCTGCTCATCCTCGAAGCGTCCGCGCCGATCGGTGCCGACCTGCGCCAGTACCTGCATCTCGACGACACGATCTTCACGCTCAAGCTCACGCCGAACCTCGGCCACTGCCTGAGCGTCTACGGCGTTGCCCGTGAGGTGGCCGCGCTGACGGGCGCGCCGCTCAAGGCACCGGTGATCGCCAGGACCGCAGTGACCGACGATGGCGTCCTGCGCGTCTCGATCGAAGCATCGGACCTGTGCGGGCGCTTCTCCGGCCGCATCGTTCGCGGCATCGACACGCAGGCGAAGACGCCCGCATGGATGGTCGATCGCCTCGCCCGTTGCGGCCAGCGCGCAGTTGCACCGCTGGTCGATATCTCGAACTACGTCATGTTCGAGCTCGGCCGCCCCTCGCACATCTTCGATCTCGACACGATCGAAGGCGGGCTCACCGTGCGCTGGGGTCGGCCCGGCGAATCGCTCGAGCTTCTGAACGGCACGACCGTCGAGCTCGACGCGACGGTCGGCGTCATCGCCGACGACACACGCGTCGAGTCGCTCGCCGGCATCATGGGCGGAGCGCGCACGGCGGTGTCCGACACGACAAGGAACATCTACGTCGAGGCCGCGTTCTGGTGGCCCGAGTCTGTCGCCGGTCGCTCGCGTCGCTACAAGTTCACGACCGACGCCGGACACCGATTCGAGCGCGGCGTCGACCCGGCCGCGACCGTCGAACACATCGAACGCATCACAGGGCTGATCATCGAGATATGCGGCGGTAGCGAGACGCTTTGCGGCCCGATCGACGACCAGATCGTCAATGTCCCGAGCCCGGCACCGGTGAGCCTGCGCGTCGCGCGTGCCGCGAAGGTGATCGGCATGCCGGTGACCCAGGCCGAGTGCGAAGGCGTGATGACGCGGCTCGAGTTCGCCTGGACCAGCAAGCCGGGAACCATCGAAGTCGCACCGCCGAGCTGGCGCTTCGACATCAGGATCGAGGAAGACCTGATCGAGGAAGTCATACGCCTGATCGGCTACGAGACGCTCGACGCTGCGTCGCCTCGAGGCGCGCTCGTTGCGCACGTGCCGAGCGAAAAGCGCCGCACCGCGGCAAGCCTGCGTCACGAGATGGCCGACCTGGGCTGGCAGGAAACCATCAGCTTCAGCTTCGTCGACGAGCGCTGGGAACGCGATTTCGCCGGCAACGGCGACCCGATCCGCGTCGTGAACCCGATCGCACAGACGCAGTCGGCGATGCGCTCGGGCCTGGTCGGCAGCCTGGTCGAGGCGCTGCGCGTGAACCTCGCGCGCAAGGCGGCGCGGGTCCGCTTGTTCGAGCTCGGCAAGGTCTACCTTCGAGATGCCTCGGCCTCGGCCGGCGATGCGGCCGTCGCAGGCGTTCGTCAGCCGCTCAAGATCGGCGGGCTTGCGTTTGGACCGGCCGAGCCGCTGCAATGGGGCCGTGCGGAACGGCCTGTCGACTTCTTCGACGTCAAGGCCGACCTCGAAGCGCTCTTCGGCACGGGACAGGTTCGGTTCGTGCCGGCGCCGCATCCGGCGCTGCATCCCGGCCGCAGCGCTGCGATCGAGATGCAAGGCAAGCGGGTCGGCTTCGTCGGTGAATTGCACCCGCGCTGGCGTCAGGCCTACGAGCTTCCCGGCAACGCGGTCGTGTTCGAGATCGACGCCGAGGCCCTCATGCGGCGCGGTCTGCCCGCATTCGTTCCCTTGCCCAAGCAGCAGCCGGCCTGGCGCGATATCGCCGTGGTAACGAAGAAAGGCGTGGCGCACAACGCGCTGATCGAGGCGGTCGACGCCGGCTCGGCAGGAGCCGTTCGCGCCGCGACGCTGTTCGACATCTACGAGCCCAAGAGTCCTGTTCCGGGAATCGGCGACGACGAGCGCAGCGTCACGCTCCGGCTCGAGATCCGCGACGACGCCGAAACCTTGACCGACGAGCGGATCGAGCGCGTCGTCGCTGGTGTGCTGGCGGCGCTTGAAACGCGGCTGGGCGTTCGCCTTCGGGCGCAGTAACAGGCCAGCGCGACGCACATGGCCCGCACCGATCCGCCCGCTTCGCCGCCGCCGCCGCGCAGCCTGCAACCGTCCCTGGTGACGCCTACGCTGACAAAGGCCGAGCTGGCCGAGCTTCTGTTCGAGCGTCTCGGCCTCAACAAGCGCGAGTCGAAGGACATGGTCGAGGCGTTCTTCGACTTGATCCACAAGACCCTGCTCGAAGGCGACGACGTCAAGATGTCGGGCTTCGGCAACTTCAACATCCGGCGCAAGGCGCCCCGGCCGGGGCGCAACCCGCGGACCGGCGAGGCGATTCCGATCAAGGCGCGTCATGTCGTGACATTTCACGCAAGTCACAAACTGAAGGGAGTCGTGCAAGGCGACACGCCACCGGCAGACGAGTTCGAGTAGATTAGAGGTTTATCTCCTGATCTTGTTGATTTTC
>JBDTNU010000371.1:0-4372 GCA_039933535.1 Caldimonas sp.
CCAGGATGCGCGAGCCCGCGGTGCAGCGCTCGCCGTTGTTCGAGAAGATCATGAAAACGGCCGCGTCGAGGGCGCGCTCGAAGTCGGCGTCGGCAAAGATCACGAACGGACTCTTGCCGCCGAGCTCCATCGAGAACTTCTTCAAGCCGGCGCTCTGCACGATGCGGTTGCCGGTGCGCGTCGAGCCGGTGAACGAGATGGCGCGGACGTCGGCGTGCGAGACAAGCGCTTCGCCGGCCTCGCTGCCGTAGCCGTGCACGAGGTTGAGAACGCCGGCGGGAATGCCGGCCTCGAGCGCCAGCTCGCCGAGTCTCGACGCGGTCATCGGCGAGAGCTCGCTCATCTTCAGCACCGCGGTGTTGCCGAACGCCAGGCAGGGCGCGACCTTCCACGTCGCCGTCATGAACGGCACGTTCCAGGGCGAGATCAACGCGCACACGCCGACCGGATGAAACAGCGTGTAGTTCAGGTGCGTCGGCGTCGGATAGGTGTGGCCATCGACGCGCACGCACATCTCGGCGAAGTAATGGAAGTTGTCGGCGGCGCGCGGGACGAGCTGCTTTTTCGTCTGGCCGATCACCTGGCCGCTGTCGCGGGTCTCGGTCTCGGAGATCGACGGCACGTTGGCGGTGATCAGGTCGCCGAGCTTTCGCATCAGTCTGGCCCGCTCGACGGGAGGTGTTGCGGCCCACTTGGGAAAGGCGGCCTTGGCGGCGGCGACGGCGGCGCCGACTTCGGCCGCGCCACCACGCGCCACTTCGGCCAGCACCTCCTGCGTGGCCGGGTTCACGGTTTCAAAATACTCGCGGCTTTCGACGGATCGACCGTCGATGAGATGCTGGATGCGCATGCGGCTTTCCTTCGACAGGTCTTTCCGTCAACGACCGAATGCGGCGTCGCCGACGATCGTGTTCACGAGCCGGCCGATGCCTTCGATCTCGCAGACCACCTCGTCGCCGACCGCCACGTTCGAGACGCCTTCGGGCGTTCCGGTGAGTATCACGTCGCCGGGCGAGAGCGTCATGAAGTCGCTCAGGTACTCGATCAGGAACGGGATGTCGAACACCAGGTCGCGGGTATTGCCCTGCTGCGCCAGCTTGCCGTTGACGAAGGTCTTGAGCGCAAGCTGCGGCGGGCCTTCGATGTCGGCCGCGTCGACCAGCCAGGGTCCGAGCACCGTGCCGCCGTCGCGGTTCTTCACGCGCAGGTTCGGCCGATACCAGTTCTCTAGGTAGTCGCGGATCGCGTAGTCGTTGGCCACCGTGTAGCCGGCAACATGCGCCATCGCGTCGGCCCGCGCGACCTTGTGTGCCGGCTTGCCGATCACGACCGCCAGCTCGCACTCGTAATGCATGAAGGCCGCGTCGGCCGGCCTTCTGGTCTGCCCGCGATGGCCGATGAGCGAGCCCGGCCCTTTGAGAAAAACAAGCGGCTCCTCTTGCGCGTTAAACGCCAGCTCCTTCGCGTGATCGGCGTAGTTGAGACCGAGCGCGACGATCGTTCCAACCTCGAACGGCGGCAGCCAGACGACCTCGTCTTCGGCGACGACCCGGCCGTCGGCGAGACGCAAGCTTCCTTCCGCAGCGCCGGGCGTCGCTTCGTGGATCGCGCCCGAGAAAGCGACGCGCGCGCGCTTCATCGCCCCGACTCCCCGGCGCGCAGCACGCGCGTCTCGAGCCGCCCGAGGCCGTCGATCTCGATGGCCACCCGTGCATCCGCGCCGACCCTCGGTGCGCCGGGCGCGACGCCCGCCATCAACAGATCGCCCGGCGCCAGCGTCATGAACGCGCTGACATCGCAAACGAGTCGGGCAACCGAACGGTACGTGTCGCCGGTGCCGGCCTCGTGTACGAGCCGTCCGTCGACGTAGACACGAACGCCGAGCGCGTCGGGGTCGGCGACCGATGCGCGCGCGACCACGCGCGGCCCGATCGCGCATGAAGCGTCGCGTGCCTTGAAGCGGATCGCGGGGCGAAAGTACGAGTCGTGCGGCACGCTGAAATCGGCGACGATGACAAAACCGGAAATGCACGCCATGGCGCCGTCTTCGTCGACCGCGCAGGCCGTCCGTCCGATGACGATCCCCAACGCGGCCCCGGCCTCGAGTTGCGGCGTCGAGTCGTCCACGCGAACGGCGTCGCCCGGCCCGAGAAGGCTGTTGCGCGGCTTGATGTAGAGCACGACGCTCTTCGGCGGCGCCTTGTACGGCGCTTGGTGAACGGCGTCGCCGAGCGCCGCCAGCGCCGCGCGATGGTTCATGAGAACGCCATACACCGCGCCCGACAGGCGGAACGGTGGCGCGTCGAACACGAGGCTCGCGGGCAAGGCGGTTCCCGGCATGGCGTCGCGCCGGTTCAAGGCAGCGGCGAGACGCCGATCACCCAGCGATGCGCCCAGAAGACGATCACGACGTAGGCAGCTAGGCCGCCGACCAGGGCGACCGCGTCGTTGATCGCCCGGGGCGGCGCCGCCGGAGCGTCGTGCACCTCGGCCGCTGAGCGGCGCTTGACCGAAATGCGATCGACCACCGCCCAGACCAGGAAGCTGCCGAACAGCAGCACATCCACGAGCGTGCCGTTGGCGAGCAGGTGCGCCGTCGCCCACAGCTTGATCGCGAGCAGGAACGGGTGTTTCGCCGCGCTGCGGATGCGGCCCGGCAGATAGGCCGCGAACAGCAACGGAAATACCGGCACCATCAGCAGCAACGCGAGATGGCGAAGCGCCGCCGGCGGCGTGTACAGAACGACGGGTTCGCGCCGCGCCATGCCGTAGCCGACGATCAGCAGCGCCAGGCCGACCGCGGAGATGACCGAGTAGATGCCTTTCCAGGCGCCCTCGCCACGCTGCGCGGCCTGGGCCTTGCGCCATCCAGGCGACACGATGGACACCGAGTGAATGCCGAGAAAGAGAACCAGGCCCGCGAGAAAGACGATCATGGTGGTGCCAATTGTCGCTCTACCTGCGGCAGCACCAGCCGGGGCTTGACCCAGAGCCAGGCGAAGGCGCCGATGCTCATCATCGCGAGTGAAGTCGCCGCCAATGCGACCGTCGAGTGCATCACCAGCGGCGCGATCACGCCGGCCACGAAAGCGTTCGCCGCGCTGCCGACGCACGCCTGGAACGAGGACGCCATGCCGCGCCGTTCCGGCATCAGGTCGAGCACGAGCAGCGTCACGACCGGCACCATCATGGCCCAGCCGAACGAATAGATCGCGATCGGCAGGAGCGCCCACCAGGCCTCGGGAACGAAAAGCAGATTGAGGATGAAGTTGACGATCGAGATGCCGGCCATGATCACGAAGCCGTAGCGGATCTGTCGCGACGCCTTGACCTTGCCCGCCATCCGGCCGGAGAGATAGGCGCCACTCATGATGCCCGCGATGCTGAGCAGGAAGAACCAGAAGAACTGCCCCGGCTCGAGGCCGAGATGCTCGCCGAGGAAGACCGGCGTCGACAGGACGTAGAGGAACATGCCGTTGAACGGAATGCCGCTGGCCAGCACAAGCGTCAGGAAGCGCGGGTTGCTGCCGAGCGTCCAGTAGCCGCGCAGCAGGTTGGCGACGTTGAACGGCTGCCGGTGCGTGACGTGCAGGGTTTCGGGCAGGAGCTTCCAGTTCGCGACCAGCAGCACCACGCCGACGCCGGTGAGAAACCAGAAGATCGCATGCCAGCCGGCGTGTACGAAAAGGAAGCCGCCGACCATCGGCGCGACCGCCGGCGCGACGCCGAAGTAGATCGTCACCTGCGACATCACGCGTTGCGCGTCGGCGGGCGGAAACATGTCGCGGATCACCGCGCGCGAGATCACGATGCCCGCGCCCGCCGACATGCCCTGAACCGCCCGAAAAAAGACCAGCGCGCCGATGTGCTGCGACAAGGCACAGCCGACCGAGGCGAGCGTGAACACCGCCAGCCCCGCGAGCACGACCGGGCGACGCCCGAAGCTGTCCGAGAGCGCGCCATGAAACAGGTTCATCACGGCGAAGCCGAACAGATAGGCAGAGAGCGTTTGCTGCATCTCGACCGGCGAAGCGCCGATCGCCCGGGCGATGCCGGTGAACGCGGGCAAGTAGGTGTCGATCGAAAAGGGCCCGAGCATGCCCAGGCAGGCGAGCAACACGGCAAGCGCCCACTTGGGTGCGTGCCAGAGAGTCTTGGCGTCCGGATTCATGCCAGTTGGCCAGTGTAGTCAGCAGCCGTTCGCCGGGCGAACCCGGGCCCGGCGAGAAAAGTGTGAAGCGAGCCGATAGGCCGGATTCTGTGCAGCGCACCCGTCTTGCGACGCGCACGCCGTGGCCGCCATTCCTCTGGGCCGGACATCGCTGCCCGGCTCGGTGCTACCTACCCGCCGGCTCGTGCGGAGCCACACTTC
>JBDTNU010000372.1:0-4369 GCA_039933535.1 Caldimonas sp.
CTCGGCTTCGGCTCGATCGTCAACCTGGGCTCGATCAGCTGGCAGGCCAAGCAGGGCGGCTTTCCCTGCTACGCAATTGCCAAGTCGTCGGTCAACGGCCTGACCCGCGGTCTCGCGGCCAACCTCGGCAAGGACCGGATCCGCGTCAACACGGTGACGCCGGGCTGGGTCATGACCGAGCGGCAGATCAAGCTGTGGCTCGATGCCGAGGGCGAGCGCGAGCTGCAGCGAAACCAGTGCCTGCCCGATCGCGTTCAGCCGATGGACATCGCGCGCATGGTGCTCTTTCTCGCCTCCGACGACGCGGCGATGTGCACGGCCCAGGAATTCAAGGTCGACGCCGGCTGGAGCTGAACGCCCGCTAAGGCGCGACTCGCGCTTAGCCGACCGACGCCGGGCCGTTCGCGGCAGCCTGTGTCACGCCCGTGTATGGCGCGAGCATCTGCACCAATTGGCCGTAAATCTTCGGGCAGCCAGCGACGACTTCGCGACGATGAAGGAAGTCGGCCTCGCCGGTGAAGTTGCCGACCAGGCCACCGGCTTCGGTGACCAGCAGCGAACCGGCGGCGACGTCCCAGGGCGACAGGCCCGTCTCGAAGAAGCCGTCGTACCAGCCGGCCGCGACGTAGCACAGGTCGAGCGCGGCGGCGCCGGGCCGGCGCATGCCGGCGCAGCTCTTCATCACCGTCTCGAACATCTTCAGGTAGTGGCCGAAGTCGTCGGCCTTGCGAAACGGAAAGCCCGTGCCGATCAGCGCCTCGGCCATGCGCGTGCGCTTGGAGACGCGCAGACGCTTGTCATTCAGGAAAGCGCCGCGGCCTTTCGAGGCGTAGAACAGGTCGTTGCGCGCCGGGTCGTAGACGACGGCCTGCTGCACCTGGCCGCGAAACGCCAGGCCGATCGAGACGGCGTAGGTCGGCAGGCCGTGGATGAAATTGGTCGTGCCGTCGAGCGGATCGATGATCCAGACGTAGTCGCTGTCCTTGGCGCCGTGGGTCGAGCCCGACTCCTCGGCCAGGATGCCGTGGCCGGGATAGGCGCCGAGCAGGACTTCGATGATGGCCGCCTCGGCCGCGTGATCGACCTCGGTGACGAAGTCGTTGGGCGCCTTGGTGTTGACCTGCAGCCGGTCGAGGTCGAGCGACGCGCGGTTGATGATCGCCCCGGCGGCTCGTGCCGCCTTGATCGCGATGTTGAGCATGGGGTGCAGCGCTTGCGACATGGGTGGGCTTCGTGGGTGGCAAGGCGCAGCGGGCGGCTCGCCGCAGCGCGGCTGCAAAATGAACTGTGGCGAATTTTAGCGGCGAGATGAACAAGGACCTGACGCGCTTCGTTCTCGTCGGCACCAGCCACGCCGGCAACGTCGGCGCAGCCGCTCGTGCGATCAAGGTGATGGGCTTTTCCGAGCTCGTCCTGGTCGCACCGCGCTGGGACGACGTGCTCCAGCGAGAAGAGGCGATCGCGATGGCCAGCGGCGCGACCGACGTGCTGGCCGGTGCGCGTGTTGTCGCCACGCTCGGCGAGGCGCTCGACGGTGTCACGTACGCATGCGCCACGGCGATGACGCCACGCGACTTCGGCCCGCCCACTTTCGCGCCGCGCGCGCTCTTCGCCGATCTCGCCGCGAGCGCGCACCGCGTTGCCTTCGTGTTCGGCTCGGAACGCTTCGGCCTCTCGAACGATGATCTCTACACCTGCCACGCCTGCCTTTCGATCCCGACCGATCCGCAATACGGCTCGCTCAATCTCGCCCAGGCGATCCAGCTCGTCGCCTACGACTGGCGCCAGGCGCAGGGCGGCTTTCCGGTCGAGGCGCGGGCCGCCGAGGGCGAAGGCGCCGACGCGGTGGCGGTTCGCGGTCTGATCGCGCACTGGCAGGCGTCGCTCACGACGCTGGGCTTTCTCGACCCGAAGGCGCCGCGCAAACTGATGTCGCGCCTGCATCGCCTGGCCAACCGTGCCGGCCTCACGGTCGAGGAGGTGCAGATCCTGCGCGGCATCGCCCGAGCAATCGAGGAGCGTTCCCGCTAGACTGGCCCGCCCGCAAAAGTTTCCGCGAATTCATCATGTTCAACCGCCTGCGCGAAGACGTCACCTGCATCCGCGAGCGCGACCCTGCTGCCCGGTCGTCGTGGGAAGTGCTGACGTGTTATCCGGGCCTGCACGCGATCGTCATGCATCGCTGGGCCGCCTGGTGGCTTGGCCACGGCTTTCACTGGTTGGCACGCTGGATCTCGCACATGGCGCGCTTCTTCACGGGGATCGAGATTCATCCGGGGGCCAAGGTCGGCCGACGCGTGTTCATCGACCACGGCATGGGCGTGGTCGTGGGCGAGACCGCCGAGATCGGTGACGACTGCACGATCTATCAGGGCGTGACGCTGGGCGGCACCTCTCTCACCAAGGGCGCCAAGCGTCATCCGACCCTGGGCCGCGGCGTCATCGTCGGTGCCAATTCGCAGGTGCTCGGCGGCTTCACGGTGGGCGACGGCGCGCGGATCGGCTCGAGCGCGGTCGTCATGAAGCCGGTGCCGCCGGGCGCGACGGCGGTCGGCAACCCCGCGCGCATCATCCAGGCCGAAGCCGACGCGACGCGCGAAGCAACAGCCGCGAAGATGGGCTTCTCTGCCTACGGCATCACGCAAGGCGACGATCCGGTCTCGCAGGCGATGAAGGGGCTCATCGACAACGCCTCGGGTCACGAGCACCAGATCGCGTTGCTCTGGCAGGCGATCGAGAAGCTCTCGGCGCGATCGCGCGAATTGCCCAGCGAGGATTGCGTTCCCGGCGAAGCGCAGACGACCGAGAACTTCGACGCCGAAAGGCTCAACCGCCTCGTGAAGTAGGGCGGGCCCGGACCGCGGACTTGGGGCGAAACGCCTTGCACACCGCGTCGTCGGTTTCGAGATACGGCCCACCGATCAGGTCGATGCAGTAGGGCACCGCGGCAAAGATGCCGGGCACCGGAGGCGAGCCCTCGCGCAGGCCTTCGAGCGTCTCGGCAATCGCCTTCGGCTGGCCGGGCAGGTTGATCACCAGCGCCTTGCCGCGGATCACGGCGACCTGACGCGACAGGATCGCGGTCGGCACGAAGGCGAGGCTGATGCGCCGCATCTGCTCGCCGAAGCCGGGCATCTCCTTGGTCGCGATCGCGAGGGTGGCCTCCGGTGTCACGTCGCGCGGTGCCGGCCCGGTGCCGCCGGTGGTGAGCACCAGATCGCAATGCGCATCGTCGACCAGCTCGCGCAGCGTGGCCGAGATGGTCGCCTGCTCGTCGGGGATGAGGCGCGTTTGCCATTCGACCGGGTTCAACAGAGCGCGGCCGAGCCAGTCGCGCAGGGCCGGAATGCCCTTGTCATCGTAGACGCCGGTCGAGGCTCGGTCGCTCACCGACACCAGGCCGATGCGGACCGGATCGCGAGGCGCAGCCACTTGCGCCGGTTCAGACACCACCCGGCTCCTGGCCGCGAATGAACTGGAACAGTTCGCGGAAGGCGCGCCCGCTGCGCTGCTCGGGTGCGAGCGCAGCGTCCTTGCGCGCGCCGCGCACCAATGCGCGCAGGCGCTGCGTATCGGTGCTCGCATGCTCGGCCAGGAATCGCGTCGTCGCATCGTCGTTGGCAATCAGCTCGGCGCGCCAGCGCTCGGCCTGGTGCAGCGCGAGCGCGTCCTGGGCGCGGCCGAGCTCGAGCTCGTTCACGGCCTGACGCAGTGGCTCGACGTCGGCGGAGCGCATGAGCTTGCCGATCAGCTGCATCTGGCGGCGCCGCGCTTCGTGGGTGCGAATGCGTCGGTAGGCGGCAATCGCATCGAGCAAGGGCTCGGCCAGGCCGAGGCTCACGAGCCTGGCGTCGGAGAGCTCGACCAGCGCCGCGCCGAGCGACTGCAGCTCATGCGACGCTTCCTTGCGACGAGTCTTGCTCGGCCGTTGCAGGCGCAGCAGGTTCTCGTGAGCCGCACCATCTTCGGCGGCCGGGGAGGAGAGGTCGGGGCGGGATCGCACGAGGGCGAGAGGGCATTCTGAAAGGTCGTCGTTATCATAGCCGCCGCCCCTTGCCCGGCCCGCATGCGTGCCGGCGCCTCAACGAACCGCCTCATGCCCTCCCGCTCCCCTGCCCGCTCACTGTCTCCGTCCGACTTCGCCTATTCGCGCGACCGATTCCGCGAGCTCACCGAAAGCGCGCTGGCCACCGCCCGTGCGCTCGGTGCCAGCGACGCCGTCGCCGAGGTCTCGGAGGGGGTCGGGCTCTCGGTCTCGGTGCGCAAGGGCGAAACCGAGAACATCGAGCGCAATCGCGACAAGTCGATCAGCGTCACGGTCTACGCTGGACAACGGCGCGGCAATGCGAGCTCTTCGGATTTCTCGTCT
>JBDTNU010000373.1:0-4355 GCA_039933535.1 Caldimonas sp.
AGCGGCCAGAGCATGGCGCGGCCGACGAAGCGGTTGAGGCGGTCGATTCCTCGCGCCAGGCGCAGCAGCACGTCCATGGTCGGCATGGTAGCCAGCGGCGGCGCTGCAGGCGCTGTGTCCGTTCGAGCAGATCGACGCTGAGCGCAAGGCTGCTGCCGCTCAGGGTCAGCCGCCGGATGTCAGCTCACCCCTAAGGCAGCCGTAGACCTAGGCAAGAAAACCGATTGGAATCAGCTATCTGGCGGAGCCGGAGGGATTCGAACCCTCGATGCAGGTTTTGCCCACATACTCCCTTAGCAGGGGAGCACCTTCGGCCACTCGGTCACAGCTCCGCAGAGCGCGCATTCTAGCGGCTTGCCCTTGCCGCGAAGCCGGTCCTCAGGCGCTGGCGGGTGCCTGATCCAGATCGAACGCCTTGTGCAACGCGCGCACGGCGAGCTCCATGTATTTCTCGTCGATGACGACGCTGGTCTTGATCTCGCTGGTCGTGATCATCTGGATGTTGATGCCCTCTTCGCTCAAGGACGCGAACATCTTGCTGGCCACGCCGACGTGCGATCGCATGCCGATGCCGACGATCGAGACCTTGCAGATCCGGTCGTCGCCGACCAGGCCGGCCGCACCGGTGTTCGGGATCACGGCCGTCTTCATCAAGTCCATCGTGCGCGCATAGTCGTTGCGGTGCACCGTGAACGAGAAGTCGGTGCGGCCATCGTGCGACACGTTCTGGATGATGACGTCGACGTCGATGTTCGCTTCGGCCACGGGTCCGAGGATCATGTGCGCGATGCCGGGCTTGTCGGTCACGCCCATCAGGCTGATCTTGGCTTCGTCGCGGTTGAAGGCGATGCCTGAGACGACGGCTTGTTCCATTTGTTCGTGTTCCTCGAAGGTGATGAGCGTGCCTGAGCGCGCTTCTTCGTCGATCGGAATGTCCCATGGCGTGAAGCTCGAGAGCACGCGCAGCGGCACACGGTACTTGCCGGCAAACTCGACCGAGCGGATCTGGAGCACCTTGGAGCCCAGGCTCGCCATCTCGAGCATTTCTTCGAAGCTGATGCTCTTCAGCCGGCGCGCGTCGGCAACGATGCGCGGGTCGGTGGTGTAGACGCCGTCTACGTCGGTGTAGATCAGGCACTCATCGGCCCTCAGCGCCGCCGCGACGGCAACGGCCGAGGTGTCGGAGCCGCCGCGTCCGAGGGTCGTGATGTGACCTTCGGGATCGACGCCCTGAAAGCCGGTGACGACGACGACCTTGCCGGCGTCGAGGTCGGCGCGGATGCGCTTGTCATCGATCGAACGGATACGCGCCTTCGTGTACGCGACGTCGGTTGCGATCGGCACCTGCCACCCCGCATAGCTGATCGCGGGAATGCCTTCCGCGTGCAGTGCGATCGCAAGCAGGCCGACCGAGACCTGCTCGCCGGTCGAAGCGATCATGTCGAGCTCGCGCAGCAACTCGGGCGTCGTTCGCTCCGGGGAGACCTGCCTGGCGAGCGCGAGCAGCCGGTTGGTTTCGCCGCTCATCGCCGAAGGCACGACGACCATCTGGTGACCCGCCCGCGCCCACTTGGCAACGCGCTTGGCAACGCTCTGGATGCGCTCCGGCGAACCCATCGACGTGCCGCCGTACTTGTGAACGATCAATGCCATGAAAGGGCGCGCAGGTTTCGCGCCTGAAGCAGGCGGGGCGCGATGAAAACGAGAAGGTGAGAAAGCGAACCAGCGATTCTATCGGCGTGCATCCGCAGCTCTCGTGCCGCTCGAGGTGCTTTGCGGACTTCAGCTCGAGCGCCAGACGAGGCTCACCTGGGCCTCGCCCGGCGCGGCCAGGGCTCGCGCGTCGATGCCGAGCCCTGGCACGTAGACCAGGGCGCCATCGTGGCAGGCAGTCGGTCCGCTGCGCTGCCACGTCGGCACGCCCGCGGCCTGGTACTGCAGCTTCAGGCTGCGTGGCGGCCGTCCTGGGCCGGCCTGAAAGCGATCGCCCGGAGCGCGCGCGCGCAGCTCGAGTCGTGTCGCCATCGTCAGCGCGATGCCACCCGCCTCGACCCGCTCTACGGTGAAAGCCCCACCCCATTGCGCAAGCTCGTGAACGCCAGCGCTGCTCAGATCCATCGCTGTGCAGCTTCCTCTCCGGCTCGTTCGAGACGGCCGGTGTGAGGGCGAGCCAGACGCCACCTCCGCCTCATACCGCAACCGCCCGCGATAACTCAGAAGCTCGGCCGAAGGCATCGGCCAACGCATTGCACCCTGCCCTCGCAGCTCCTTCATGAGCCGCTCGACAAGCTTCGCCGCCGGCGCCTTTCCGCTTTTCTCGCGCAACCACGCGCGCAGGACATTGCTCTGCCGGGCGGGTGACAAGGTCCGCCACGCGGTGACGTCGAGCGCCTCTCCCGCGCTGACGACCGGCAGATCGATGGCCGCCATTTCGGCCAGTGCGGCAGACGCTTCCTGCGCCCAACGTGCCGCATCGGCGATCGAAGCCTCGGCGTCGGCAAAGGCGTCGATCAGGGCCGGCCACACCTGGGCACGCAGGCGATTGCGTGCAAAGCGCGGATCGTCGTTGGAGTCGTCATCGACGTGGCCGAGGCGATGGCGCCGAACGTAGGCATCGATCGTTTCTCGCGGTACGTCGAGCCAGGGACGTGCCCATGTGACATCGTCTCGACGCACCTGCCTCGGCATCGCCGACAGCGCCGCAGCGCCGCCCCCGCGCAGCGCCTGCAGCAGGAAGGTCTCGGCCTGGTCGCGGCGATGGTGCGCGAGCAGCACGAGATCGACGCCACGGCTGACCGCCATCTGCTTCAACGCCCGATAGCGTGCCTGCCGCGCCCAGGCCTCGACGCTCTCGCCGCGAATCGGCCGCGCGGTCAGGACATGAGCGACAAACTCCACGGGTTTGCCGCGCCGCGCCCATCGCGCGCAGAGTGCCTTTCCGTGCGTCAGCCAGCGATCGGCCTCCGCACTGAGGCCATGGTGGACATGCAAGGCCAGCACGCGCAGGCCGAGCGGCTCGGCTGCGGCGATCGTCGCGTGCAAGAGCGCGGTCGAGTCGCGCCCACCGCTGTAGGCGACGGCGACAGCGCGTCGCGCCACAAGGGCCGCGGCCTCAGCGCTCGGTCGTGTCGGTGAAGCGCCCGTACGCCTGCAGCCGGTCGTAGCGGCGCTGCATCAGCTCACGCACCGGCAGATCGCTCACCTGACGAAACGCGTCGTTTAGCGCGCGCTTCAGGAACGCGGCCATCTGCTTGGCGTCACGATGCGCGCCGCCCACCGGCTCGTTGACGATCTTGTCGACCAGGCCGAGTGCCTTCAGGCGATGCGCCGTGATGCCGAGCTGCTCGGCCGCATCGGCAGCACGCTCGGCCGTCTTCCACAGGATCGACGCGCAGCCTTCAGGCGAGATCACCGAATAGATCGAGTACTGCAGCATCAGCAGTTGATCGCCGACGCTGATGGCCAGCGCACCGCCCGAGCCGCCCTCGCCGATGATGGTGACGATGATCGGCACCTCGAGCTGCGCCATCTCGAAGATGTTGCGGCCGATCGCCTCCGACTGGCCGCGCTCTTCGGCGCCGATGCCCGGATAAGCGCCTGGCGTGTCGACGAAGCTGAACACCGGCAGGCCGAACTTCTCGGCCAGCTTCATCAGCCGCAATGCCTTGCGATAGCCCTCGGGCCGTGACATGCCGAAGTTGCGCAGGCCCCGCTCCTTGGTGTCGCGCCCCTTCTGGTGGCCCAGCACCATGCAGGCCTGGCCGTTGAATCGCGCCAGGCCGCCGACGATCGACTGGTCGTCGGCGAACGACCGGTCGCCATGCAGCTCCTGGAAATCGGTGAATACCTCGGCCACGTAGTCGAGCGTGTACGGGCGCTGCGGATGGCGCGCGATCTGCGTCACCTGCCACGGCGTCAGGCCCGAGTAGATGTCCTTGGTGAGGAGCAGGCTCTTCTTGCTCAGGCGGTCGATCTCTTCGGAGATATCGACCGCCGATTCGTTCTGCACGTAGCGCAGCTCGTCGATCTTCGATTCGAGCTCGGCGACGGGCTGTTCGAAGTCAAGGAAGTGGCGTTTGCTCATGGCGTTGCGGCTGCTGGTCAATAGGACACCGGCGGCGGGTCGAGGCTGCGCCAAATGTACCAAGTGGCGACCGACCGGTACGGCGCCCAGGCATCGCCGACCTCGCGCGCCTCAGCGCGCGAAACCGGCTCGCCACTGAAGTAGTTGACGCTGATGCCTTTGATCAGGCCCACGTCGTCGAGCGGCAGCACGTTCGGGCGCAGCAGGTGGAAGATGAGGAACATCTCGGCCGTCCAGCGGCCGATGCCGCGGATCGCGACCAGCTCCTCGA
>JBDTNU010000374.1:0-4342 GCA_039933535.1 Caldimonas sp.
ACGCACGGACATGTCGTCTAGTTCAGCGTGTTCTTTGCCCGCCGGTCACGGCCATCACCAGTCGGTCACGAGCGGCAGCTATGAGTACCCGGCTGGAGCGCAGGCCGCAGAAGACTTCTGCAGCGCGACCGACTGTCAATGCGAATCACGAGTCTCTGTAGATGGCGTGGCGCCAGGCAGACCTTGAAGAAAGGTGCGTACCGCCGATGTGAATCCCGAAGCGTCGTCGTGGTGCACGACGTGCCCTGCGTCGAGTGACACGATCTCGGTATTCGATCGACGCTGGGCCATCGCCTCAAGTAGCTTGCCATCGACTGCTCTACTTTGCCTACCTCTGACGACCAGCGCCGGGCACGACGAGCCAGGCCAATCGGTCCAGAAGTCGCCATTCAACACCTTCTGCATCGCCACCAAGTCATCCGGGCTGAAAGCCAGTGTCCAGCCTTGGGCGGTCTCCTTGATACTGGGCGCGACAGACCAAGCGAGGCGCTCGCCGATCTTCTGTTCGAGTGCTTCGCGGGTCGGATACACACCCCGCCAGTCCAGCACAAATTCGAACGTACCCGTTTCCGCCGGCGGCCCCTCTTCGATCACCATTGCTCGCACCTTGTCAGGGTATCGCGACGCAAAGAAAAAAGCATTGGTTCCGCCAAGCGAATTGCCAACCAGGACCACGGGGTCGGCGGCGCCAAGATGGTCGAGCAAAGCCGCGATGTCACCGACGATGAGTCCCGCGCTGCGGCTTGGCTTCGCTATCGTGCCGCGCGAACTGATCGCCGCCACGACGAAAGCTGTTGCAGTGGGCGCCCCTGCACCCAGTCCGCTCGTTCAGCAGGCAATGACTCAATTCATGAGTGACGGGCACTACCTGCGTCATCTTCGACGCATGAAAGCGCGCTATCGACGCAACGCTTGCGCGCTGAGCGCGTCCATCTCCGGCGATCGCGGACAAGAGACCATCGCCGGCCTCGCATTGTTACTTCGACTACCCGATGGAACAGACGATCGATCGATCGCGGAGCGGGCAAGTCGCGTCGGAGTCGCACCATCCGCTTTGTCGGGTTGGTACGCGGACAAGGCCCTGGCCACTTCCGGCCTGCTACTCGGCTTCACGAATGTGGATGAAGCCGACGCGAAAACGGCATGGCGAAAGCTAAGGCGGCTGATCGATCCAATGAATCGTGGGCCGGCCTTCAAGATGACGTGAACCATAGTGCCGTTGCTGCGCAAGAACGGCTTCTAAGCAAGAAAGTCGCGTTTAGGAGTGTCTGCTACGGGTCGACTCGAGCCGACGATGGACCGAAGGAGCAGTGAGTCGCGTTGCGTTAACGCGAACGGCAGTTCCCGGGCTGTGGCGTACTCACAGTCCCGGCCACAAGCAGCCTGTCTTGAGGGCCCGCTTCCCGGCAGCTCTTTCGCTGCGTGCGATCGCCCGATCGCGCAGCAATCCCCGAGCACGCTAAGCGCGCTGCAAAGCGCGACTCAAGTGGCTTGAGTCGCTGAGAGGGATGACGAGCAGGACGATACGTGCGGAATCATGCGCCGCGCGTCGGCGCGTTCTTCGATGAGCCGCTCCTGCTTGAGTTCACTCCAGAAATCGCTCGGGATCGTCGCCTGCATCGAATTCCAGTTCTCCTGCACCTGCCGTTCGCTGCCGGCGCCCACTACCGGAGCAACGGCCTCGGACGCAGCCACCGAAAACTGCAGCGCCGCGGTCCGCAAATCCACGCCGTGCCGTTCCGCCACAGCACGCAGGAAGGTAAAAAGTGCACCATGCCTTCCCAGACATGCACTGGCAGGTCCCGCCGCTCTCCTCGACCCGATCGGCGTAGCGGGTAGAGTCATCGAGCAGCACTTCGACGATTGACAAGAGGGCCAAAGCCAGCCCGCCGCCGGCCGAGTCGCCAGCCAGCGCGACGCGGGTGTAGCCGCGAGCGAGAAGACCGGCGTAGGCAGCTTGCGCATCGTTGACGGCGGCCGGAAACGGGCGTTCCGGCGCCAGCCCGTACTCCCGGCACCAGACGCCGGCAACGCCACCCTCCGAGGCCACCTCGTACGTCAAACCGGGAACCGCGGGCGTCTTCTCCAGCAACTCGTCGAAGGGCTGTCTTGCCTGGGCCAGGTGACGCTTCCCTTCATCGACGCGACCATCGCGCGCTTCGCCAACATGACCGCCCGGTCGAGAAGGTGCAGGGGATGACGGATCGTCGCCATGTTGCGGTTTCTCGGTGCCCTCAGTCGACGTTGAGCCATCGAGCCGCGGCATCAGCCGTGTCGGGAGGCGAGGTGTTGAAGGCGATGGCTGCCAGCGGTGCTCCCTTGTGCACCGAGTTCAGCAGCCGTTCGAAAAGAAGCAGGCTCTTCGGGGGAATGCGAAGGCCTCCGCCGATCACAACGCAGTCGTAGGATACGGTGGAGAGCTGCTGCTCCAGCACCGCTGTTGCGGAGTCGTCGGGGCGGACGAGACAGAGATCGGCATCCCAGCCTCGGTCTGCCATCTGCTTCATGCCAAGGGCAATGCCCGCATGAATCCTGGCGGCGTCGAACCCGGGCGGCAATGCCGGGTCCGAGAAGTCGACCGTCTCCGGGACCTGTCCCACGAACAGGACTCGCTTGCTGTGCTGCGATGTGCCCATCTTGAACTCCTTGTCGACTAGTCGGTTTTTGAGCTGCCGCCGCCTCGAACCGTGTGATCGTCCATTGAAGCGTGGCCGGCCCGGTGGCGACCGTGCTCGTGGTGGCGGTGCTGTCGCCGTCTCTTCTGAAGCTAGAGCGAACCCACTCTTCACTCTGACATTGCATCTGCGCCGTGCTCGGACAACTGCGCTCCAAACCAGCGATGTATGGCGGTAAGCGCGTGAACGTCTAAGGTCTCGAAGGTGATTTGCGCACCGTTCGGCAATTCTGAGTAGGTGACCTTGATCTTCGACGACCCAGCCTGAAGTTCCTTCAGGCCCGGCATGGTCGCACCGTGCAGTGTCGCCGGGTCTCCGAAGTTTCCCCTTTGAAATTCGTTCGCTTCGTGTTTCAGGTGCTGCCGAATCAGCGCGATCTGATCATGTTTGACGGCCTTGAGATCCCTGAGTACAACTCGCTGAACACCACCAGACTCCGTCATCCTGAAGATGTGAACGGAAGTCGATAGGTCGAACGGCATCACTTCATGGCCCATGTGGTGAACATGTTCTTGCGTGGTCTGAGCGAACGCCGGTACAGAAGTGGCAGGAACGGCCGCAACTGCAAGCGCGAGCGCGAGCGCCAAACGAAAGTGGTGTTTCAACTGAGCCCCTGTGGTGTGACTAAGCGCGGGGAATTCCAGACTTGCACCGAGGTGGGGATCGTGCCTGCCTCTCGGAAGTTCCGCGAACGGAAGATTTCATTGCCGGATCCTGATTTCTGGAAGGTCGGTCACCGTAATCACTGCGCGAGGGTGGCTCAAACCCGACCACCGGCCTCAGCGCAACCGACAAGAAGATCCGCGAGCGCACCACTGCCCCGGCCAACTTCAACGAAGATGACAGGAAGAAGCCGGCTACGCGGGAGCGGCCCCCGGATCGAAGCGGTAGATGGTCTCGTTCAGGTAGCGAGACACCTCCAGGATGTCGTTCTCGGACCACCCCAGGGACGCCGCCCCCTGCCAGCGCCGGACTTGGAAGGTGAGGCTCGACCAGTTGGTCGCCGGCCGGCGGTCGCGCCAGTGCATCTGCGTTGCAGGGCAGGCGATGCAATGTGTTGTGTAGCGCAGTTGCCCGCGGGACTGCGCCACCGCGGCAGGGCTGCACGTCAAGACCAAGGCGACTGAGGCGAAGAGCGAATGAGACGGTAGGACCTCGCTGAGCCTCTTTTCGCATCCATGCACTCGCGGACACGCGTGTGCGCCACCGCACCCTTGACGAGAGTGGGGTGCGAAATCTGGCACCAACCGCGGGAGCTGCGAGTCCGCGTCGAAGGGCACGGAAGCGGATGTGTCGTGTCGCCTCTGATGCGACTGCAGAATTCCGCACACCAAGGTCATCCTGGTGACCCTGCCAGAAGGGACCCGCGTCCCAGGCCGCCGCCTTGCCCTCGTCGTCATTCATGGCAATGGATCGGCAGAGGCTAACGTCCCGCGCTGGAAAGACCTTGGTGTCGCAACGCACAGACACACAGTCTCGTATCGCGCAGTCTGAGAGGGTTTGAGGCTTCTGGAACCGCGGACATGACCTATTCGACGCTGATGGTGCACATGGAGCTGGGCCGGTGGAACTCGGCCATGCTTCAAGCGGCCCTCGATTTCGCCCAACGCTTCGACAGCGAAGTAGTCGGCATCGCCGGCTGCCTGCCGATGCACATGTACTACCCG
>JBDTNU010000375.1:0-4342 GCA_039933535.1 Caldimonas sp.
GTGCGGGTGCGGGTGCGGGTGCGGGTGCGGGTGCGGGTGCGGGTGCGGGTGCGGGCGGTGCCGCCGGCGAAGGCGGGGGCGCGCCACCTGACGCGGGCGTGTCGCCCCCACCGCCACAGGCGGCGAGGAACAAGGTCGTCAGCGTTGCAAGCGCGGCGCGGCGGTCGTTCATCCTGTGGCGAGGATCATTTGAATGGATACATCCGCTCGGTCGGCACCAGCGACTTGACGTCGCCTGGCGGTTGCCATGCGACGTGCGCTTCGGTCTCGCCGCCGCCTTCGAAGTAGCGGATCTTGATCGGATACCGTGTGCCGGCCACGAGGTCGATCGTGCCTGAATGCTCGGTCGGCGCCTGCGAGTAGAAGGCGTCGACGACAGCCGTGCCGCCGATGTAGATCTGCATGCCGTCGTCGGTGGTGCCGAAGATCGTGTAGGTGCCGGTGCTCGGGGCCTCGATGTAGCCGGACCAGATCACCGAGAAATTGTCGTTCTGGCCGCTCAGCACCGTGCTGACGGGTCCGGTGCCGCTCCAGACGTTGTCGATCACCGGATCGACGACGGTCTGCGCGAGCTCCGACTCGTCGATCTGTGCGAAATACTGCGCCAGCAGGCCGGTGCCCGAGGAGGGCGCGGTCGAGCCGAGCGCGCCGGTGGGCGATGCGGCGGCGGCCTTGGCCCGCGCCGCGGCCGCGACCCACGGGTCGGTGGCCGCCGCCTTGGTCAGGTCGGTGAGGTCGAACGACGCCCAGACGAAGGTGTCGGCCGAACGCAAGGCCGACAACACCGTGCTCGCCCACAGTGTCGTGTCGTTGGGCAGCAGGTTGCCGTGTGCACCGTCGAGCTCGCGCAAGCCGAACGAGATGTCGACGGCGGTCGGCCAGGCGCTGCGCAATGCGTCGCTGACGAAAGCGCTGTCGGTGGCCGCCGATGGCAGCCCCGTGCGCCGCCACGCGGCCGCAGCGTCGAACTGCTCGGCCGTGCGCAAGCCGTAGTCCGTGCCTCCGTCGACGAGCAGCGAGCGCGCGACCCTGGCCTCGACGAAGCCGGCGAAGAACGGACCGAGCAACTGCGCCGAATCGGCCTCGCGATTGACCAGGTTCACCGGCGTGTTCGGCTCGGCCCCCGCGGCGCCGCGCAAAACGACGACCGCCGCGTCGGGAAACTCGGCCACGATCGCCTGCATGATCTTCTTGCCGACCATCTGGGTCTGGGCCCGGTAGTCCTCGATCGTCCGGGTAGGAAACTTCAGGTCATAAGGGTAGTTCGCACGCAGCCCTGCCTGGCTCTCGTTGTCGATGACGATGCCGACCAGGCCGGCGTCGCGGGCGACTCTGGCCAGCGCCGTGAAGTTGGCCACGACGACCGACCAGTCATCGAAGGCGTCGAGGTCGTGCTGCATCGACACGACGGCGAAGTTGTACTTCAAACGTGAAGGCTTGAGTGCGTAGAGCGGCTCAAGGTCGCTGGCGATCGCGCTCGCTGACACCGCGCCGCCCTTCGTCATCGCGTCACCGGTCGTCGGCAGTCTCAGGAAAACGCCGTCGAACGCCGTGAGCGTCGCTTCCATCGTCGCCAGGCGATCACGAAAGTTCGCGGGCGTGACGGCGATGATCTCGCGCTGGTGCAGAACCAGCTTCTTGCCGCTGCGAAAATCGCTGTAGAGCGCGGCTCCGCCTTGGGCCCCGGGCCCGGCCTGGTAGCCCGGGCCATCGTCGACGGTGCCTGTGCTGCCGCTGCCACCGCCGCACGCGGCAACCACGGCGCCAATCACCATCATGAGCCACACACTTGTTTTCACGCCGGCCTCCCGAGCCCTGTCCCGAGCGGAAAACTGTGCCAGCGGCGCGCCGAAAGACCTGTAAGTCCCTTGTAAAGGGGCCTCGCCCTGAGCGACCCCGGCGCACCGTTCGTCGTTTCAGTGGGCGCAAAAGGACGACCGATTGCGCCCTGTCCGTCGGCCGATGCGTATCAAGACGCGTCGAGCCGCCTGCGGCGCCGCTCGACGCGTGAAGGATCAGTCGCCCGAGCGGCGAATGAGGGCGAGCAGTCCGACGAGGACGGCGCCGGCCGTTGCCACGCCCAGCGCAGCGCGGGCCGGATCTTCCTTGGCGTAGCTGGCCACCGCGTCGAATTGCGGCTTGAACCGCTCGACCACCGGCGCTGCCTGCTCGCGCAGGTTGGCCCAGGTCTCTGCGACGCTGTCGGCCACCTCGCCGGCCCGCTTCTGCGCGGCGTCGACACGATCCTTCGCGTCGCTGGCGCGCTGGTGTGTGGTGGCGATGGCATCGGTGGCGACGCTGTGGGCGCGATCGGCCAGGTCGATCGCCGCATCGCGGATCGCGGCCATCGTGCGCGCGCCGGGGCTCGACGGCCGGCTCGAGCGCACCAGCAGGGCGACCAGGGCCATCAGCGCCGCGCCCGAGGCAGCGGCAATCAGGACCGCCTTGGTCGGCTCGTTGCGCGCATAGCTCGATACCGCGGCGATCTTCGGCTGCATGCTCTCGACGACCGAATCGGTCTTCTCGCGCAGCTTCTGCAGGACACGATTGGATTCGAGCTTGGCCGTGACCGACGATTCGTCATCGCTGCCGAATTCGCTGTCTGCAATATTGGAAGCGCCGGTCGGCGTGGCGGTGGTGGACGTGGACATGAGGATTCTTTCGAGCTGAGTTTGAAGACGAAGGCGACAGGGCAAAACGCCACACCAGCAAGGTAGTGCAAGGGGCTCGCCCAGTCTGTGGGAAAAGTCGGCGGTCCGCAGTAAGACTTCGCTGACGTGTGCGAGCGCACTGCGCGCCGGTGAATATGATCCGGCTTTTCCTTTTCCGCCCGGCCGCTTTTACATGTCCATGGTCCAGCTGGCGCTCAAGCGCCCCTACACGTTCATCGTGATGGCGATGCTGATCGTCCTGGCCACGCCGTTCGCCCTGCTGAACATGGCGACCGACATCTTTCCAGAAATCAACATTCCGGTGATCTCCATCGTCTGGAATTACAGCGGCCTGCCGGCGCAGGAGATGGGCCAGCGCATCTCGGCGCAGAACGAGCGCAGCCTGACGACGACGGTCAGCGACATCGAGCACATCGAGTCGACGTCGCTTGCCGGCATCGCCGTCATCAAGGTCTTTTTCCAGCCGACCGCCAACATCCAGACGGCGATCGCGCAGGTCGTGGCGATCGAGCAGGCGCAGGTTCGCCAGCTGCCCCCTGGCATCACGCCGCCGCTGATCATCAAGTACTCGGCGTCGAGCATCCCGGTCGTGCAGATCGGCCTGTCGAGCCCGACCTTGCCCGAGCAGACGGTGTTCGACACGGCGATCAACACGCTGCGCCCTCAGCTCATCACCATTCCCGGCATCGCCATCCCGTTTCCCTACGGCGGCAAGAACCGGCTGATCTCCGTCGACCTCGACATGCAGGCGCTGCAGGCGCGTGGCCTGGCGCCGGCCGACGTGGTCAACGCCGTCAACCTGCAGAACCTGATCCTGCCCTCGGGCACTGCAAAGTTCGGCAACACCGAGTACGCCGTGAAGATGAACGGCTCGCCCGACGCCATCGCCGGCCTCAACGACTTGCCAATCAAGACCAGTGGCGGCACGACGACCTTGCTCAAGGACGTCGCCTATGTGCGCGACGGCTTCTCGCCGCAGACCAACATCGTGCGCAAGGATGGCGCCCGCGGCGTGCTGCTCTCGGTGCTGAAGAACGGGGGCGCCTCGACGCTCGACATCGTCGCCAACCTGAAGGCGCTGCTGCCCGAGGTGCAGGCGATCCTGCCCGCCGACATCAAGCTGACGCTGCTGTTCGACCAGTCGGTGTTCGTCAAGGCGGCGGTGCAAGGCGTCGTCTTCGAGGCCCTGCTCGCCGCCGGGTTGACCGCGGCGATGGTGCTGCTCTTCCTCGGCAACTGGCGCTCGACGCTGATCATCGCGCTGACGATTCCGCTCTCGATCCTGTCGTCGATCCTGCTCCTGCAGATCCTCGGCGAGACGCTCAACCTCATGACGCTCGGAGGGCTCGCGTTGTCGGTCGGCATCCTGGTCGACCAGGCGATCGTGACGATCGAAAACATCGAGCGCCACCTGCATCTCGGCAAGCCGCTCGAGGAGGAGATCATGGTCGGGGCCGGCGAGATCGGCGTGCCGGCATTCGTCTCGACGCTCTGCATCTGCATCGTCTTCGTGCCGATGTTCTTTCTCTCGGGCGTGGCGCGCTTCCTGTTCGTGCCGCTCGCCGAGGCCGTCGTCTTCGCAATGGCCGCCTCGTACATCCTGTCGCGTACCCTTGTGCCCACGCTCGTCATGCTGCTGATGCGCGGCTCGCACGGCGAGGGCGCGGCCG
>JBDTNU010000376.1:0-4339 GCA_039933535.1 Caldimonas sp.
GTTCAAGCGCAGCGACTTCGGGATGAAGACGTTCCTCGGTCCGGTGGCCGACGAGATCAGGATGGTCTTCAGCATCGAGGCCTACAAGGAGTAGGGGCTTGCAACCTCCATGACGTCCTTCGCAGTGACTGAAGGACCTTCGACAATATGGCGTCCTGATAGTGAAATCGTTTTCCGCGCGAAAGTGGTCGTCGAGTTAGCGACGTATCACCCCTAGGAGCGTTGTTCGTGCTGGCGCTGTCGCTGAGGAGACGCAGAGCGCCGGCAACTCGAGCTCTAGGCCACTTTTCCCGGAGGCTGCCCTCCGTCGAACGCAGAGAGCCGGAAGCTGCCCGGACAAAGCTTCCAACAGGTCTTATGGTCGGGACGCCGAACTCATAGCGAAAGCGCCTGGGAGCGCTTTCGGCTTCACTGCTTGGCCAACCAAGGTCGCAAGAGCTCAATCGCTTGGTCGAGCTCCTTCATGCTGATTGCGAACGAGAAGCGCACGTGGCGATGACCGTGGATCGGGTCGAAGTCAATTCCGGGTGCGATCGCCACGCCCGTCTCGTCGACGAGACGTTGACAGAACGCGAGGCTGTCGCTTGTTAGATGGCCGACATCGGCGTATAGATAGAAGGCGCCGTCGGGAGGGGCGATGCCGACAATGCCCATCCGGTACAGGGCGTCAAGCAGTCGGTCGCGGTTTTTCGCGTACTGAGTGACTGTAGCCAACAGCTCTGGCAGATCGTCGAAGGCCGCCAGCGCGGCGTGCTGCGATAAGCTGGACGGCACGAGAAAAAGGTTGAGCAGATAGTCGTTCAGAGTCTGCACGCAATTCTCGTGCGCGACAATCCAGCCCAAACGCCAGCCGGGCATGCGAAACAGCTTCGAGAAGCTATTCAAGACGATCGCATCGGGGTCGAGCGCCAATGCGGTCGAGGCCTCGCGCCCATAGCTGATTCCGTGGTAAATCTCGTCGGAGATGACGCGCGTTCCGTCCTGTCGGCAACGTGCGACCAGGGCGACCAGCTCCAGCGCTTCGACAGGGTTGACCCGCTATGAGGCGCCCTCGGTGAAACCATCGCTCCTCGAGCAGTGGTGTTCCAGCACGGGACCTAGTGCCCAGCCAAGTGCAGTTCGTACTGACACAGGCGACCCGGGTGCCTTGCATTGGTGGACTACGTCGGCCGGAGTGAGGTCTGAGGACTTCGTGCAGCGTCGGGTCCGAGCGCGACCCTCGCCGTGAACCAGAACGTGCTGCCGACGCCGACGCGGCTTTTGACGCCGATGCTGCCGCCCATGAGGCTCGTCAGACGCTTGCACAGGAACAGTCCCACGCCCGATCCGCCATGGACTCTCGTACTCGAGGCGTCGCTTTGCTCGAAGAGTGCGAAAACGCGGTCTTGGTCCTCTGGCGCGATCCCGATTCCGTCATCGGCGACTTCGAACCGCAGCATCGAGTCGGCGTCGTCCGGGTCGGCTAGCAGCGTGCGAACGACGATCGTGCCGCGGGAGGTGAACTTCACGGCGTTCCCGGCAAGGTGGACCAGGACCTGTCCCAAACGCATGGGGTCGCCCCTGAACGTCGTTGCGCCAAGAGCCGGATCGCATTCGACCCTGAATGTCAGCCCCTTTTGCGCCGCCCGGGGACCAATCAGCCGGTCCAGCTGCGCCAGCGCGGAGTCGAGCGTGAAGTCCACCGACTCGAGCATCGGCAGCTGGTCGTCCATTCGCGAAATGTCGAGCAGGTCGTCGATGAGGGTCAGCAGTTGTGAGGCTGAGCCCAGCACCTGGTCGAGCTGAGCACCGGTCTCCGGATCGTCGACGCTGAACCGCGCCAGTTCCGTCATGCCCATCACCGCGTTCAGCGGCGTCCGCAGCTCATGGCTCATGTTGGCCAAGAAGCTGCTCTTGGCGCGACTCGATGCCTCAGCCGCTTCCTTGGCCTCGCGCAGCTGTGTTTCCATCCTCTTACGCTCGCTCAGGTCGGAATGGGTGCCAATGGCATGAGTTGGCACGCCCTCCAGATCTTGCTCCAGCACCTTGCCGCGACTCAGGATCCATTTGTAGTTTCCGTCGTGGCAGCGCAGGCGGAACTCGCATTCCCAATAGCCATCACTGCGCAGCCGCTGGCGCGCGAGCGCGTCGACCGCATCGCGGTCGTCGGGGTGCACGAGATGGAGCCAACGGGTGTCGGAGTCGATTCCCAGCACGCCGGGTTCGAACCCCAGCATCCGGCTGAAGGCCGGATTCGTGAACGTCTTGCCGGTCTCCAGGTTCCAGTCCCAGATGCCGTCATTTGTGGCGCCGAGCGCCATGGCGTAGCGCTGTTCGATCGCACGCTGGCGCTTCTGCAGCGCGTCGACCCGATGTTTTTGCCCGACGCCTTGGGTCAACGCCCCGGCCAGAATCGCGCCGGCCTCGATTTCCGCCAGGCTCCACGGCAAGGATCGCCCGCGCCAAGCCTCGGTCCAGGACTGGAATGACCTCCGCGGCGAGAGATGCACGAGGCCTTCTCGGTCAGTGCGAATCATCTTCTCGGGGCTCCCGGCCCAGGTTACCGAGCGCACGCGCTCCGACCGCAACCACACCATGCAGTTGCGCATGTTGCGTGACAACGGCGCAGCCAACAGGCCCGAGACCTGACCGGCATACCGTGCGGCGGCCGGCAGTCGGTGCCCAAGATCGTCGCAGGCGAAAGCTTCTCCGATGGGCAGGCCGCCGAGCCAGGCCAGCAACTCGTCAAGATCATCGGCGTCAGGCACCTCGCCCAGCCGATGCGGCCTGCCTTCGACGACGACGACGAGACCGGATGCCTCGAAGAGCTCGAGGAGCGGTCCTTGGAGATGCTGCAGAACCGCTTCTTCGCTGTCTTCGCTGATGTTTTTCAGGAGTCGTCCGACGATCACGCTGACCTCTGCGCCGAGGTTGGTGCGTTCTAGCGACTGCATCGCGTCGAGCTTCGCAGACGCGATTCCGCTGAGCATTCGGGACGCATCCAGCACCGCGCTCGGCACGTCCAGTGCCTGCAGGTGATGGCAGGCGATGAGTCCCCAAAGGCGTCCACCCTGGCGCAAGGAGATCGACATCGATGCTTTCACCCCCATGTTTCGGAGGTACTCGATATGCACAGATGAAAGACTGCGCAGGCTTGACAAGGTGAGATCGAGCGGCTGAAGCGTAGCCGGGTCGAGCGCCGGCATGATCGCGACCGGCTCCGCGTCGACGTCGACGACCAGGCGCACGAGATTCTCAAGATACAGCTGCCGCGCTTGAGCCGGGATGTCACTGGCCGGGAATCGAGTGCCCAGATAGGACACGACCGACGCGGCGCGCTGCTCGGCGATCACCTCGCCCTCCCAGTTGCTGTCGAAGCGATAAACCATCACCCGATCGAAGCCGGTCATCTCGCGCGTCAGGGCGGCTATCCGGACGAGATAGCTCTCGAGGTCCCGATCCTGGTCGAAACCGAGCACCGTCTCCTGCATCGTCAGCATGAGCCCGGACAAGAGTTCGGCCCGGTGCGGGCTGCGATCATCCTTGACCAGTTCAATGACGAAGGCGTCCCTGGCGGGAAAGACTCGAGCCTGCAGCGCAAGCTCGCCGCCCTTAGCAATCGATATCGATCGTCTAGCCGTGCTCCTTTGCTCGATCTCGTCGATGAGCTGCTCGATCACGGATGCGTCAGTGGCTCCCAATAGATCGACGAGCGGCCGGCCCAGAGCCGTTGCGCCGGCACAGTCGATGAACAGCGCCAGGTTGACGCTCGACTGCCGCACGATTCGCTGGGCGTCACGACCGACAACGAGCAGGGCGCCATGAGGCTGGATGCGCCCGAGCTGATGGATGGGCTCGCTCGCGCAGCGCAGCAAGGCCTGTTCGAGCTGGGCCTCCGCGAGAATGCTCACCACGAGGGCTCCGACTTGCGCAGGGCCACAGATAGGACAATCGCCTCGCCTGCCGGCGTGGCGTTCGCGCGCATGAAGCCCCGCGCCTTGTGTGCTGAGCAGTCACAGGTCAACTGCGTAAGCTTGTCGATCGCCACCAGTGTGCCGAAGGGAGTGGGTGCGGTCGGCGAAGTGCAACTCGGCACGGGCGACCCGCCGCAGGAAGTGTGGGCGCAGCGCACCTCGTAGTCTGTGCGTTGGCGCACGCTATCGGCATGTTCTGCGGTACATCACTGGTCAAAGAGGCCGTGACGAGTGCCCGCTTCAAGGCGGCCAAGAAGCTGCATTGAATGACTGTTCGGGGTCGGCTCGGGTCTGCGACGGTCGGCGGAAGCAGTCAGTCGCTCCGTCGTTCCCGCGTTATCGCGAGCGGCAACTGTCTGGCGCCGTCGCGTACATCCAGTCCCGGC
>JBDTNU010000377.1:0-4317 GCA_039933535.1 Caldimonas sp.
AAGAATTTCGCGACCATGCTCGCCGAGGACCTGAAGGTCCGCGAGTACCTGAAGGCGCGCCTGAAGAATGCTGCGGTGTCGCGCATCCTGATCGAGCGTCCGGCGAAGAACGCGCGGATCACGATCTACTCGGCACGGCCCGGTGTCGTGATCGGCAAGAAGGGCGAGGACATCGAGAACCTCAAGGCCGAGCTGACACGCCGTCTTGGCGTGCCTGTGGCCGTCAACATCGAAGAAGTGCGCAAGCCCGAGATCGACGCGCAACTGATCGCCGACTCGATCACGCAGCAGCTCGAAAAGCGGATCATGTTCCGGCGCGCCATGAAGCGCGCGATGCAGAACGCCATGCGCCTGGGCGCGCAGGGCATCAAGCTGATGTCGTCGGGCCGCCTCAACGGCATCGAGATCGCCCGCTGCGAGTGGTACCGCGAGGGTCGCGTGCCGCTGCACACCTTGCGGGCCGACATCGACTACGGCTTCTCGGAAGCCAAGACCACGTACGGCGTCATCGGCGTCAAGTGCTGGGTCTATCGCGGCGACCGTCTCGCCAACGGCGAAGCGCCGAACATCAACACGCCGACCGGCGCGGAAGACGATCGGCGCAACCGCCGCGGCCCGCGTCCGGGCGGCCCGGGCGCGCCCGGCGGTCGGCCGAGGGGCGCCGGTCCGGGAGCGGTCGGTGAGCGGCCGCTGCGCGCCGCTGCTGGCACCGAGCGCACCGACAAGGCCATCGATCCCGGCGCGATCGCCGCCGCCCCCGACGTGAAGGTGCCGGGCGCCGGCAGCGATGCGCCCAAGGGCCCCGCCGTCAAGCGCGTCCGCAAGGCGCCGACGCCTGCCGGCGACGCCAAGCCCAAGGCCGACGGCAAAGGAGAATAAGAATGCTGCAACCTGCACGCAGAAAATTCCGCAAGGAACAAAAGGGCCGCAACACCGGCGTCGCCACGCGCGGCGCCAACGTGTCGTTCGGCGACTTCGGCCTGAAGGCGACCGAGCGCGGCCGCCTGACGGCGCGCCAGATCGAGGCGGCTCGCCGCGCGATCTCGCGCCACGTCAAGCGCGGCGGCCGGATCTGGATCCGGATCTTTCCGGACAAGCCGATTTCGCAGAAGCCGGCCGAGGTCCGCATGGGCAACGGCAAGGGCAACCCCGAGTACTACGTCGCCGAGATCCAGCCGGGCAAGGTGCTCTACGAGATCAACGGCGTTCCCGAGGCGCTGGCGCGCGAGGCGTTCCTGCTCGCCTCAGCCAAGCTCCCGCTGAAGACGACGTTCGTCATGCGCCAGGTCGGCGCCTGAAGACGGAGAAGAATTCATGAAGACATCCGAACTCCGCGCCAAGGACGGCGCCGGCCTCGAGAAGGAAGTCAGCGACCTGCTGAAAGCCCATTTCGGCCTGCGCATGCAAAAGGCGACGCAGCAACTCACCAACCACTCGCAGCTCGGCAAGACGCGGCGCGACATCGCGCGCGCCAAGACGATCCAGGCGGAAGCCAAGCACGCCGCCACGAAGAAGACCACCGGAGCGAAGAAATGAACGCGGACGTCACCCCGGCCACGGAATCGGCGGTCGCTGCCGCACCGGCACCGCGCCCCAAGAACACGCGCACGCTGATCGGCAAGGTCGTCAGCGACAAGCGCTCGAAGACGATCACTGTCCTGATCGAACGCCGCACCAAGCACGAGCTCTACGGCAAGATCGTCGCGCGCTCGAGCAAGTACCACGCGCACGACGAAAAGGGCGAGTACAAGATGGGCGACGTTGTCGAGATCGCCGAGAGCCGGCCGATCTCGAAGACCAAGTCCTGGGTCGTGACACGCCTGGTGCAAAAAGGCATCAACGTCTGAATGGCCACGAAGGAACGCAGAACATGTTGAAAGTCGGCGACAAGCTGCCCGCGGGCACGCTGCAGGAATTCATCGAGATCGAGGGCAACGGCTGCACGGTCGGCCCGAACACGTTCGAGATCGAGAAGGCGACCGCCGGCAAGACGATCGCAATCTTCGGCCTGCCCGGCGCGTTCACGCCGACCTGCTCGGCCAAGCACGTGCCCGGCTATGTCGAGCAGGCCGAGGCGCTCAAGGCCGCCGGCGTCGACGAGATCTGGTGCGTCTCGGTCAACGACGCTTTCGTCATGGGCGCATGGGGCCGCGACCAGCACACCGCCGGCAAGGTCAGGATGATGGCCGACGGCAGTGCGAACTTCACCCAGGCCACCGGTCTGACCTTCGACCTGTCGGCGCGCGGCATGGGAGTTCGTTCGCAGCGCTACTCGATGCTGGTCAGGGACGGCGTCGTCATGTCGCTCAACATCGAAGCGCCCGGCAAGTTCGAAGTCAGCGACGCGAAGACCCTGGTCGATCAGGCCAAGGCGCTCTGAAGGTTTAATCCGTCCCGGTTTGACACGTCAGACCAGGGCGGGCGATAATCGCCGGCTTCGCCAAGGGCATTTGCCATTGGCGAAGCGCTAGTTCAAACCCCACGCGGGCCCAAGACTGTCCCTGACCGATTCCGGTGCGGGAACAAGTTGGGAAAGAGGACAACATGATTCAAATGCAGTCGCGGCTCGACGTCGCCGACAACACTGGCGCGAAATCCGTTCAATGCATCAAGGTGCTGGGCGGCTCGAAGCGCCGCTACGCCGCGATCGGTGACGTGATCAAGGTCTCGATCAAGGAAGCAGCGCCGCGCGGCCGCGTCAAGAAGGGCGAGGTCTATTCGGCCGTCGTCGTTCGCACCGCCAAGGGCGTGCGGCGCCCGGACGGCTCGCTGGTCAAGTTCGACGGCAATGCCGCCGTGCTGCTCAACGCCAAGCTCGAGCCGATCGGCACGCGCATCTTCGGGCCGGTCACGCGCGAGTTGCGTACCGAGCGCTTCATGAAGATCGTCTCGCTGGCGCCGGAAGTTCTCTGAACGGCTTCGCAGATTCAGGAATATTGCGATGAACAAGATTCGTAAGGGCGACTCCGTCATTGTCTTGACCGGTCGCGACAAGGGTCGCCGCGGCACCGTGCTTTCGCGCGTCGACGACGAGCGGCTCGTGGTCGAGGGCGTGAACGTCGTCAAGAAGCACGTCAAGCCGAATCCCATGAAGGGCATCACCGGCGGCGTGACCGACAAGACGATGTCGATCCACCAGTCGAACGTCGCCATCTACAACGCGGCCACCGGCAAGGCCGATCGCGTCGGCATCAAGCTGCTCAGCGCCGACGAGCAGAAGTCGCGCAAGACGCAGGAGCGCGGTGTTCGCGTATTCCGCTCGAGCGGCGCCGAGATCAAGGTTTGAGAGGCTGAACATGGCTCGCTTGCAACAGTTCTACCGTGAGAAGGTCGTTCCCGACCTGATCAAGAAGTTCGGCTACACGTCGACGATGGAAGCACCGCGCATCACCAAGATCACGCTCAACATGGGCGTGAGCGAGGCGGTGTCGGACAAGAAGGTGATGGACCACGCTGTCAGCGATCTCTCGAAGATCGCCGGCCAGAAGCCCGTCGTCACCAAGTCCAAGAAGGCGATCGCCGGCTTCAAGATCCGCGATGGCGTGCCGATCGGCTGCATGGTCACGCTTCGCGGCGTCCGCATGTACGAGTTCCTCGACCGCTTCGTGACGATCGCGTTGCCGCGGGTGCGCGACTTTCGCGGCATCTCGTCGCGCGCCTTCGACGGCCGCGGCAACTACAACATCGGCGTCAAGGAACAGATCATTTTCCCCGAGCTCGAGTACGACAAGATCGACACGCTGCGCGGCTTGAACATCTCGATCACGACGACCGCCAAGAACGACGAGGAGTGCCGTGCGCTCCTGACGGCGTTCAAGTTCCCGTTCAAGCTGGCAGCGACCAAAGACTGAAGGACCGACGTGGCAAAAACCTCCCTGATCCAGCGCGAACTCAAGCGCACGGCGATGGTCGCGAAGTACGCGAAGAAGTACGCCGAGCTCAAGGCCGCGGCGAACGACGCGAAGAAGTCCGACGAAGACCGCTACGCCGCCCGGCTCGAGCTGCAGAAGCTGCCGCGCAACGCCTATCCGTCGCGCCACCGCAATCGCTGCGGCATCACCGGCCGCCCGCGCGGAACGTTCCGCAAGTTCGGCCTCGGCCGCAACAAGATCCGCGAGTTGGCGTTCAAGGGCGATATCCCCGGCGTCGTCAAGGCGAGCTGGTAAGGGCTGGCACCCGCAGTCCGACAGGAGTTTGATTCATGAGCATGAGTGATCCGATCGCCGATATGCTGACCCGCATCCGCAACGCGCAGATGGTGGAAAAGCCGAGCGTGACGCTGCCGTCGTCGAAGCTGAAGCTGGCGATCGCCCAGGT
>JBDTNU010000378.1:0-4300 GCA_039933535.1 Caldimonas sp.
TGCTGCGCCGGCTCGTGGATGTCGCGCCGCAGCAGGTGCGTCAGGCCGATGATGGCGTTCATCGGCGTGCGGATCTCGTGGCTCATGTTGGCCAGGAAAGCGCTTTTGGCGACCGTGGCCGCCTCGGCGCGATTGCGCGCGTCGATCAGCTCCTGGTTCGTCAGGCGCAGGCGCAGCTCGGCCCTCTTGATCTCCGAAATATCGGTGGCCATGACGAAGAAACCGCGCACTTCTTCGCCCGTCCGGTCTGGGATGAAGTGGACCCATTCATGGGCCCACTCGCCGTTCGCGCGTCTCGCCTCGATCTCGAAGGTCTGCGCCTCGCCGGCAAGAACGGCGTCGATGCGCTGCCTGCGCGCGGCCAGGCGTTCGGGAGTGAAGATTTCCGCCATCGTGCGGCCGACGAGCTGCTCGCGCGAACGGCCGAACCAGTCGCAGTAGACCTGGTTGACGAAGCCGCAGGTCAGGTCGCGATACCAGTACGCGATCCGTCCGGGGATGTTGTCGGCCACGGTGCGCAGGAATGCTTCGGTCTGGACCAGCGCGACGTTGGACTTGCGCAATTCCGCGGCGCGCTCCACCACGAGCTCCTCGAGATGGTGGCGATGCAGCTCGAGTTCGTTTTCCGCCAGCCTCTCCGCCGTGACGTCCTGCATGGTCGCGAACCATTGCCTGGCGGCGCTTCCGTCATCGGCAGGCATCGACACCGTGCTGTGCAGGATGTGCATCCAGGACCCGTCGCCGCGCTGCAGGCGATACCTGAAGTCGCCGCGCCCGGTGCCGGTGCCGACGTGCAGTATCTGGTCACGCAGTGCCGCGCGGTCGTCAGGATGAACCCACGCGAGAAAGCTGCGGATGTCGTGCGGCATCTCATCGGCCGATCGGCCGATGAGCGCGGGCAAGGTTTCCGAGATGTCGGCGATCGATCCGTCGGCCCTCAGGACGGTGTGCCCGAGGCTGGCGACGATCTGCGAGCGCTGCAGCGCGGCTTCGCGCTGACGCAACCGCCGTTCGAGATCGATGCGCTCGGTGATGTCGCGCGAGATGCCGAACAGGCCGACGACCGCTCCCGATTCGTCGTGCAGCGGGCCGCGGGTGATGAAGAAGGTGCGCGGGCCGTCCACCGTCGCGAGCGTTTCCTCGACCGTGACCATGCGGTCCTCGACCATGACCCGCTCGTCGAGGGCGCGAATCGGCTCCGAGCCTTCAGGCGGCAAGACGTCGGCCGCGCTGCGTCCGAGCATGGACTCCGGGTCGAGCCCGAACGTGCGCCCCGCAGCCGGATTGCAGAGCAGATAGCGGCCCTGCCTGTCCTTGGCGAAGATCAGGTCGCTCGACTCGCGGGTGATCGAATCGAGCAATTCAAATGAACGCAGCTTCGCGGCCTGCAGCGCCGCTGTCGCGTGGGCCGAGCGCAAGGCCTGGCGGTCGCGAACGCGAAAGATGCCGATGGCGGCGGCGATCATCGCCAACGAGCCCAGGCAGCCGATCAGCAGGGCCTTGGGCAGCGCAGCGGCCCGGATCTCGGCCTGGTCCACCTTGGTCACGAGGTACCAGTCGGAGTTCTCGATCGAGCTCACCATGCCGAGCACCGACGTGCCTTCGAAATCGACGCCGTCGAGCGCGACGCGCGCTGGCGCTGCGCCGCGAATGACCCTGACGGCCAGGGCATCGGACTCGAGCGGGCGCGGGTTGCGGCCGAACGCGCCCACGACGGTGGCACCGACCCGGCGGGCGATCAGCGACCTGCCGGACTCGCTCGGCACCGGCCATTCGCGCAAGGTCGGAAGCAGGAAATCGCGCGGATCGACCCGGAACGCCACTGCAGCGACGGCCGGCTTGCCGGTGAGGTTGAGCGGAACGACGACGTCGAGCCGCGGCGAAGGCTCGGCGCCAGGATGGCCGTACAGCTCGGTGCGTTCCGGCTGCCCGCTCGCGACGGCACGCAACGCGGCCGCGCGAAGCTCGGGCGGCGTCTGAAGATCCGCCGGCACTTCGGCGGCGACCGCCTGCCCCGAAGCGTCCAGGACGAGCACGCTGTAGTAGTTGCTCGACCGGCGCACGGCGATGGCGCGCTCGAGGATCCCCTCCAGCTCGGCGGCATCGCCGTCCGTGCGCCAGCGCAGATAGGACTCAGCCACCGCCTTGCTGCTCATCAGGAACCCGGCTGCCCGCGTGCGCTCGGCCAACCATTGCGATACCTGGCCCGTGCGCAGCTTCGAGATGGCCTCGATACGCGCCGTTTCGACCCGCCGCACGTCCTGGTATTCGAAGGCGATGGCGATTGCGGTCAGGGCCACGATCAGCAATGCGGCGCCCGCGAGCCAGCGACCGACGCGCAAGACGCCTGCGTCGGCGCGCTGTGGCGCTGCTGGAGTGGCCGGCATGGATGCGACTCAGGCGGCGACCAGCGCCGTGGCGTCGCTTTCCTCGTCGAGGACGTGCTGCAGCTTGCCGGCCATTTCGGTCAGCAGGTTCTGTAGCACGATCGCCGCGGCGGCAGCGTCGTGGCTCGCCGCGTCTGCCGGACTCGCCGACTCCAGGGACTGCGCCAGCGCCTCGAGCGCAGTGGCGCCGATCGACGCGCACGCGCCACGAAGCGAGTGGCCGGCAGCCGCAAGGTCGGCATGCGAAGCGGCGGCAAGCGCCTGGTCGATCTGCCGCATTCCGGTGGCGTAAGTGCTGGCGAAGATTCGCAGCACGTGAACATACATCTCCATCTGGCCGTCGAAATGCATCAGGCCGAGCGGCAGATCGAGCCCCTCGATCGCCGCCAGCCGCGTTTGCAGCGCGCTCGGCGGCTCGGTCTCGGGCTGCGCATCGGCCGCCGACGCGATCGCCACCGCTGGCAGGAACTGGCGTTGCGGCAGCCAGCGCAGCAAGGTCCGGTACAGGACATCGGGATCGACGGGCTTGGCGACGTGGTCGTCCATGCCGGCCGCGAGGCAGGCGAGGCGGTCTTCGCCAAAGGCGTTGGCGGTCATCGCGACGATCGGAACCGCGCGGCCCTCGCCGCTTGCCCTGAGCGTACGTGTCGCCTGCAGCCCGTCGACATCGGGCATCTGCACATCCATGAGGATCAGATCGTAAGCGCCGGCCTTCGCCATCGTGACCGCCTGGGCGCCGTTCGATGCGACATCGACGACGAGTCCGGCCGAGCGCAGCAATTCGACTGCCACCTCCTGGTTGACGGCGTTGTCTTCGGCAAGAAGGATGCGCGAGCCGCCGCGCGTGGCCTGCAAGCTGACAAAGGCGTCGTGCGTCGGTGGCGAAAGCGAGTCGACGGGGACTCCCTCGGCGAGCGCTTCGGACAGGGCGTCGTGCAGGGCCGATGCCGACACTGGCTTCAGCAGCACGCTGCGAATCCCTTGCTCACGCGCCGCACCCCACATTCCCGATTCGTCGTGGCTGGTCACGATCACGCAACGCAGATCGGGGCGCTCGTCGTCGGCCTTCAGGCGCCGACAGGTCTCGATGCCATCGATGCCGGGCAGGTTCCAGGCGAGGACGCAGACGAGATACGGGTCTCCCGCCGCATCTGCCTCCGCCGCCTTGGCGATCGCCTCTTCTCCCGAAGCGATCGCGTCGACGCGAAGGCCGAGCTGCTCGAGCATCTCGGCCATCGCGTCGCGGGCTTCCTTCAGGTCCTCGACCAGCAGGGCGCGCGAGCCGCTCAGCAAGGCATCGCGCGAGGACCGGGCATCCCCGCGGGCGCGACCCAGACGCGCCGTGAACCAGAAGCGGCTGCCGACGCCGGGCTCGCTCTCGACGCCGGACTCACCGCCCATCAAGCCGGCCAGCTGGCGGGTGATCGACAGCCCCAGGCCGGTCCCGCCGAAGCGCCGGGACGTCGAGGTGTCGGCCTGCGCGAAGGCGCTGAACAGGCCGGGGATCTTGTCGGCAGCGATACCGATGCCGGTATCGCGAACCTCGAAACGGATCAGCAGCGAATTCGGCCGCCGCTCGATCAGCTCGCCGCTCAGCGTCACCGAGCCGGAGGCCGTGAACTTCACGGCGTTGCTCAGCAGGTTCAGAAGCGCCTGCGAAAGACGGGTCGGGTCGCCGTGCAGCATCCGGGGCAGATGGTCGGTGTTGATCACCAGCTCCAGGCCCTTGGCTTTTGCGTCGGCGCCGACCAGCGAGCAGACCCGCGTCAGCATCGTGTCCAGCGCGAAGTCGATCGCCTCGAGCTCGAGCTTGCCGGCTTCGATCTTCGACAGGTCGAGGATGTCGTTGATGATGGCCAGCAGGTGATGCGCCGCGTCGGCGACCTTGCCCAGACGCGCGTGCTGCGCCGGCT